>CAXGRW010000702.1:0-3124 GCA_964012125.1 uncultured Rhodopirellula sp. | reverse complement strand
CGGTCAGACCCAACGTCCTGTTCATTGCTGCTGACGATATGAACTGTGATTTGGGTGTGTATGGCGATCCAATGGTCAAAACGCCGAGCCTTGATCGGCTAGCGAAAATGGGTGTGCGTTTCGATAATGCTTATTGCCAACAGCCGCTCTGCGGTCCCAGTCGTGCCAGCCTGATGACAGGCTTGCGGCCCGATACCTTGGATATGCACACTCTCAAGCACGAATTGCGTCAAAAGAATCCGGACGTCGTCACGTTGGGACAGCTATTTCGCAACAACGGGTACTTCTCTGCACGTGCAGGCAAAATTTACCACTACGGCAATCCGGGGCAAATCGGCACGGATGCCAACGATGATCCAGCGACTTGGGATCAGCGATACAACCCAGCCGGCATTGATAAGACTCAGGAAGATTCCATTGTTCGCTATGGACCCCAGAAAGGTGGGCTCGGGATCTCAATGGCTTGGTGGGATCCGGTCAGCAAAGATGAAGAACACACCGATGGTATGGTTGCGAGCCGTATTATCAAACTTATGAAAGAAAAAAAGGACGAGCCATTTTTTCTGGCAGCAGGTTTCTTTAACCCGCATTGTCCTTACGTTGCACCTAAAAAGTATTTTGATCTGTATCCACTCGAAAAAATTACCGTCCCCAATCTGAAGGAAGCACGGGCGGATCTCGAGGATGTGCCACCCATGGCAGTGCAGCGGGACATGAAACGTTGGCCCTATTACTTCGATGGTGTCACGGAGGATCAGGCCCGCAAATGTAAGCAGGCTTATTACGCCTGCAATTCGTTCGTCGACGCACAGATTGGGCGATTGTTGGATGCGCTTGAAGAAAATAATCTGGTTGAAAACACAATCGTCGTCTTCTGGTCAGATCACGGCTATTTTCTCGGCGAAAAGGGCCTCTGGTATAAGCGTAAAGCATTCGAACGGTCAGCCAGAATGCCATTGATTATCTCGGCGCCCGGCATGGATCACGGTACGCAAACGCAGAAGCCGGTTGAGCTTTTGGATCTCTATCCAACACTTGCAGACCTGTGTGGTCTGAAAGCTCCGGCAACTCTCGAGGGAAAGTCGTTGAAACCGCTGTTGCTTGATCCCGATTCCGCTAACTGGAAGAAGCCGGCGGTGACCCAGGTTTGGCACAACAAGAAAGCATGGGGTTACTCGCTACGAAATGAGCGTTGGCGATATACCGAGTGGTTGCAGGGTAAAGCCGGACGCGAATTGTATGACCATGCTACAGATCCCAATGAGGTTCACAATCTTGCAGACAGTAAGGAACATCAGGAACTCGTTGTTCAATTGTCAAAACAAATTGCACCCTTTGTCAGGTTGAGGAAGTACAAACGTGAAGACTAGATAACAATTTTCGTTGGTTTGGTGTGGTATTGAAAGTTGGAGTCCATGCTCGGGAGGTCGTTTGTGAACAGGTGTCGGAAGTTGGTGGTGTACGTCAGGATTGTGCTCGTCACAACCATGGTTCTCCTTGCACTTCCTGAAACGGGCCTGGCACAGGAAGCCGCCGGTACCGAACAGAAGCGTCAGGCGAGGAAAGTGCTGCTCGCTCATTACATGCCTTGGTACCAGGCAAAGCCTTTTGCATCGGCATGGGGATGGCATTGGACCATGAATAAGTTCAATCCTGATGTAACCGATGCCGGAAAATCGTCCGGCTCTGCGAAAAGACAAATTGCCTCGCATTTCTATCCTCTGATCGGTCCCTACGATTCGGCTGACCCGGCAGTGATTGAGTGTCAGTTATTACAGATGAAACTTGCAGGAATCGATGGGGTCATTGTCGACTGGTACGGACTTTCTGACCTTTACGACTACGCTGTCCTGCATCGTAGTACTCAGTTGTTGGTTGCTCAGGCACAGAAACTTGGGATGCGTTTCGCGATCTGTTACGAAGACAGTACGGTTCCCGCACTTATCAAGGCAGGCAAGCTCAAGGGAAGCAAGCGGGTGCAACATGTTGCCAAAGAAATCACTTGGCTGGCAGATAACGTGTTCAACAAAAAAGGTTACGTGCATTTGGATGGAAAGCCAGTGCTGTTGTCGTTTGGGCAGGGCGGTTTAACCGATGCTGAGTGGACCGAGTGTCTGGGCGAAGTTTCTGAGCCAGTCGCCTATTTCAGTGAGCACCAGAAACGCACATCAGCGATGGGCGCGTTTGACTGGCCGATACCCAAAGAGGGCGTCGCAGGTGTTGCCCGCTTTGAAAAAAATGCCAGCGAATGGCCCGAGTCGATCTCTGTGGTCTTTCCAAGATTTGTGGATATCTATGCGCAGGCCGGTGTCCACGAAAGTTGGGGGCGGATTGACGATCAGCAGGGCAAAGTGTTTCGCCAGACGTTGCAACGAGCTTTTGGCGGGCCTGCCAGGATCATTCAAATCGCAACGTGGAACGACTGGGGTGAGGGAACCAACGTCGAGCCGAGTCGTGAGTATGGTTATCGTGATTTGGAGGCCATTCAGCAGATGCGTAAGTCAAAAAGTAGCGGTGCATTCACGATTCAGGCAGCCGATCTGCGACTGCCGGTTGAGTTGCTGATGCTCAGGCGGCGATTTGAGAAGGGCGTGCCGCAAAGAAATCTGGATAAGATCGCTGCCTTGCTTTCTCGGGGTAAGGTTGAGCAAGCAAGGCGCGAACTGAAGAGTGTTCCTGTAAAGTGATTGAGCCACTTTGTGTGATGTGACCGCGAGGCGGTTGTAAATGTTCTTGAGAGATTGTCCATGTATTGTTTACCTGTTTTCTCGTTTCGAGTTGTCTCTTCCGCACTTGCTGTGCTGCTCGTCATTGTCAGCATGAACAGACCGCCTGTATTGGGGCAGGAAGTTGGAAGCATCATTTATGCTGATCCATTGGCTGACGTAGATCAATCTCGATGGCAAACGTTTGGTGGTCAAATAGGAGCGTCGTCGGGTGGCATGCGACTCAGCGGTCAGCATGGGCCACGGGCGATGTTGACGGGCGTGCAGATTGATGATTTTGAGCTTCAGGTTGAGATCAAGCCAGAAAGTAATGCGCAGGCGGGAGTTGTGTTTCGGGTTGCTGAATCGAAAGTTGGGGTCGACGCCTATCGTGGTTACTATGTTGGTTTGCATGCCGG
>CAXGRW010000701.1:0-3125 GCA_964012125.1 uncultured Rhodopirellula sp. | reverse complement strand
AGCTTGAGACTCTTCTAACTCGACAATTCGGGCACGAACCACTTCAAGCAGGTTGTCAGATTTGACAAATTTAGGGACGAGGTGCTCTAGATCTGCTCGCACACGAAGCAGGCAAACAAGGCACGCATCAACGAGTTGTTTATCGTCATCACGCAACGCCAACGCAAGTCTCGGCATGATGCGTGGAGCAAGGCCAGCCAGCTTTTCCCCCTGGCTACCAATCAGTTCAAGAATGGGGGAGGGATCACCAGCAAAGTAGTCCACCAACTTTGCCAGCTTGCGACGATAACTATCCAAGGGCAACTTCAATTCAACCGCAGCTTGCATGGCAGCCACAGTAATCCGCGGCTTGCTCTTTCTGCACAAATCCAAAACACGCTTTTCAAGTTCAGGTGTAAGCGTTCGCGCCTTGCCCAACACCCGTACAGCAACGGGGACTACATCTGGGTCGCCGACGCGTGAAGCATGGATGGCGGCCTCCACAGCACGCGGCGAAAGCCCATCGAGTTTTGCAAGGGCATAACCTGAGGCAAGCGCGTAAGCGGGGTCCGCGCCCATGAACCACGTTGCAAGCTGGCTCATATCTGCCTGAGTCGAAGGAATTGTTTCCGCATCAAACAGCAAACAATGACCTGCCTTTTCATGGCGTTCAAAAAACTCCCAAGCTAGCTGGGCAGTCTCTCGTGAATCCAGTCGGAGCGTGCTTAACCATGCAGGTTTCACTTCATTGCGGCAACGAGCAAATAATGCCAGCGCGTAGCCAATCTCGACAGTGCTGTAATACCCGGATCTTGAAATCGACCAACCAGACCAACCAGCCTGCGACCACTGTTTATCGTAAAGGCATGCTTCGCTGCCCAAGACACCAAAACCACAACAAATGGGCATCAGGTCCGAAGTGCGAGCCGACCGATCCAGCTCAGTGGCGGCTGGTACTCCGTGCCAGTGGTGGCATGAAAGCTGGAAAGCCAACTCCATCACGGTTCGAAGTGGATCGCCGACGGTTTCTCTTGCCAAGCGTATGGTGGCTGGACGATGAGCAGTTGCAGCAGAGTAGGTAGACGGGTAACCGATTTCTGAGTCCGTAACAATCTGAATCTCACACACTGCTTGCTGTTCGGGCAATCTCGACACAACTTCAGCGTGTGCCGTTTCCACTAGCGTCTCAGCATTGGTTTGATCAAGGTCCAACTCGTCGAGACTTTTCAGCACGTGAGATTGACGCACAAAAGGGAGGCCAATTTCATCGATGGTCCTGCGCATCAGCAGTTCAATATCGACTCGTTGAAAAGTCGTTAGCGGCGTCCGAACTTTGCGAAACCCAAACATGGCATCCAGTTAATCAGTCATCGGCTGTTCAGGCCTTCGGCAAGTGTTGACACCCTCGGCAAGCCACAGCTAACCCTGCTTCCATCGAGCGTCAGGCGGACGGACTTCTGGTAGGGCAATCACAAAAACTGACTCAGCTTTTGACGTGGTTCCCTCCGCCGGCTTGGCAATTCTCATGGAAACAGTCCCCTCTGACAAGCGGCAGGCCCAAACGGGCACGATGAAACGATCGCACCGATTGTGCGTGGGCATGCAGTTTCAGGGCCAACCGTGTACGATACGGTCCGACGAGAGACAGCTCGCGTCGCGTCCCGCCAAAATGAATCGATGACACCCCTGTCCCACGATTCGTTGGAAACAGGGGCTGACTACTTACGCAGAATGATTCCTGAGGCAACACGCCCAAAACAGGCAAGCAGAGATGAACGGACAAGTATTTCGCGGATGTATCCCCGCCTTGATGACGCCCTGCACGAGCGAGCGCACACCCAATTACGACGCCTTGGTTAGTAAAGCTCAGGAGCTGACGACTCTGGGCATGAATGCGGTCGTTTACTGCGGATCAATGGGTGACTGGCCGTTGTTGACGAACGAGCAGAGAATGGAAGGTGTGAGTCGCCTGGTCAAGGCTGGCATCGAGGTCATCGTGGGCACAGGCGCACAGAATACAGCGATTGCGGTAGAGCATGCAGCACACGCTCAGCAGGTCGGTGCTCATGGACTGATGCTGATCCCTCGAGTTTTATCTCGTGGAACCTCCCCCGCAGCACAACGCAACCACTTTGCTGACATTCTATCTGCTGCCCCAGATTTACCCGCTGTTATTTACAACAGCCCCTACTATGGGTTCGAAACGAAAGCCGACCTGTTCTTTAACTTGCGATCAGAATTTCCGAACCTCGTCGGATTCAAAGAATTTGGCGGAGCCGATGCCCTTAGTTATGCAAGCGAGCAAATCACTCACGCCGAAGACGAAATTGTGCTGATGGCTGGAGTCGACACGCAGGTCTACCACGGATTCGTGCATTGCGGTGCTGTCGGTGCAATCACGGGGATTGGAAACTGCCTCCCCAACGAAGTGTTAACGCTAATTCACTTGTGCCAACTTGCAGCCGAAGGGGATCCGGATGCCCGACGCCTGGCACGAGAACTCGAGGAAGCCTTGATCGTACTGTCGACCTACGACGAAGGCCCCGACCTTGTGCTCTACTACAAGTATCTACTCGAATTGCAGGGTGACAACAATTATAAATTGCACTTCAACAGCACTGACAAATTGAGTGACAGCCAGCGCGGATTTGTAGAAAAGCAATTTGCTCTGTTCCAAAACTGGTGGAATCAATGGTCCGGTAAAACTTACGCGGAAGAACGCAAATCTTCCGCAGGCTGAGACTGATCAAAACCGTTTCGTAAAAGCAACGAAGGCAAACGCTGCAGATGCGTCTTTGTCCACAGCGTGACCAGTTTCGTTTGAATAGACTGCCTTAGAAATCAACCGCGATCCTAAACTTGTAAACTCGGTGACAGCCTGCCATGTCCGGTGAAATTCATGCAGTTGACTCTCACACCGCGGGCGAACCGACTCGCATTGTGCTCGCCGGAGGCCCATCACTTGGAGACGGTACGCTCTCAGAGAGGCTGGAGATTTTTCGCACGCAGCATGATGCGTATCGCCGAGCCATCATCACTGAACCCCGAGGATCGGATGTTCTGGTAGGTGGTCTGCTGTGTGAACCTCATGACCCGAGTTGCCAGGCTGGGGTAATCTTCTTTAACAACGTTGGCTTTCTCGGCAT
>CAXGRW010000700.1:0-3129 GCA_964012125.1 uncultured Rhodopirellula sp. | reverse complement strand
CCCTCACCATTTCCATCTCCTGAACACCATTACCACTTCGTCACTGGACGCCTCGCTGAATCAGCGTTGCGAAGCATCCTCGAATTATTGGCAAATGAACACGGATTTTCATATTCCGTTGAGGTGATGCCCATCACGGTTGCCGCCTTGATGACACCCCGCTGGATACGTCGTCACCTCGAAGTGCCCGCCATCGCGACCCACCTGATTCTCCCTGGTTACTGTGAAACCGGAATTGCAGAGCTCTCCGATTCTGTAGGTATTCCGATCCTGATCGGCCCCAAGGACTGCCGAACCCTACCCGAGTGGTTTGGTGGCAAATCCGAACCGATCGACCTAGACGACTACGATATTGAAATAGTCGCAGAACTCAATCACGCACCACGACGTTCTATTGATGAAATCGTCTCCGCCGCCAAGCAATTGGTAGCTGATGGCGCGAATATCATTGATTTCGGATGCGACCCGTCGAAGCGCTGTCCGAACATTGCCGACTACATCAAGGCTATGGTCGACGCTGAGATCAAAGTTTCCGTCGATACATTTGATTCCTGGGAGGCGACTCAGGCCACTCGACATGGCGCAAGCTTAGTGCTTTCCGTCAACTCTACCAATCGAGAGCAGGCGGTCGACTGGGGCACCGAGGTTGTGGTCATTCCTGACGCCCCTGGTGACGACCGAAGCTTTCACGAGACCATTGATTTTCTTAGCTCACGGAATCTACCGCACAGGCTTGATCCGATCCTGGAACCGATCGGAACGGGATTCACAGGTAGCCTTGTTCGCTACAGCCAAACTCGATCGCAATACCCCGAGCACAAGATGCTGATGGGAATCGGTAACTTGACGGAACTAACTGATGTCGACTCCGCGGGCGTGAATATGATTCTGATGTCTATTTGTCAGGAACTCGAAATCAAAAGTGTTCTGACCACGCAGGTGATCAACTGGTCAAAGTCAGCAGTAAGAGAGTGCGACCTTGCTCGCAGGCTCACCTACCATAGCATCAAACACGGAATACCCCCGAAACGCCTGTCGAACCAACTAGTTCTTCTCCGAGACGCAAAACTGCTTCCTTACCCACGTGAAGCGATCGAAGATCTTGCAAAGACGCTCAAAGACAACAACTACCGCATTTTTGCACAAGACGACGAATTACATCTGCTTTCCGCAGGCATTCATCTTCAAGACTGCGATCCGTTTCGATTGTTTGAACGACTGATGCAGCAAGATGCATCATCAAATGTCGACGCCGGACATGCTTTCTACCTTGGCTATGAGATGGCGAAAGCGAGTATTGCATTACAATTAGGGAAACAATACGAACAGGATCAAGCACTGAACTGGGGCTACCTGACGGTCGAAGAAGACAATCACCGCATCAAACGAACCAGCCGGCACCGAAAGAAAGATCGCTAAGCAGAGAGTTGAATTATACTTGTCGCCTGAGAGATCTTCGAACCAGGCCTGCCGAACGACCTTCCCATGCCGACCAGCGATTCCCCTACCGAAAACACGACTGCCCCTGCCGAAAACACGACTGCATTAAAAAGCCTTCGCTGGCGCAGAGCTTTCATCCTCGTTGTGGTCTTGTGGATAGGTTCTTCAATCTTGCTCTCTACCACTTGGTTTCGGGCGTGGGTGAGCTATCCGTTGCATGTTTCCAACATGACTGCCAATGCAGACATTGCTTACGTGATGTCCGACGGCCATGCTTACTGGAACCGACTGTACGCAGCCAGCGACCTCTACCACATGGGAAAAATAAAAGAGATCACGATTCAGGAAAATCCAACATCCTCAAGGTACGATTTCGTCTTGCGGCGTTCACAAACAGTCACCCAACGCTCGATTCGCTACCTTGAGAACTTAGGCGTTCCCGTGGAACGCATTACCACAGTCGCTGGGGTCGATTCCCCCGCGTTAGGTTCGTGGGACGAAGCTCAAGCTTTTGCAAATGAATTCCCCGAAACCCCAAACGTGGTCGTCGTCACGTCATCCCCCCACACTCGCCGCAGCCTGATGTGTTTCGAGCGGGCAATGCCCGCGTCCTGCCAAGTCAGTGTTTTTTCAGATTCGCTACCTGCTGAAGGGGCGGAGCTTTTCGCCCCAATCTGGCTCGAGTACGGCAAGCTAGCAGTCTATTGGTTCATCGCACGCTAAGTAACAACAAAACTAGGCCACAATTTCCGTGAGACCATTCTCTAAACTAAATAACGGCACAAGCTGGAAGTGATTAGCAGAAAAAGTCTATCGATGGCATATCACATTAACCAACGAATCTTTGAAATTCACCCAAATCCCTTCCCGGCATTGGTAGCTTGAATTAGTCTATTCCCTGCCTTTTAACCACACCTACGAATCGAATGACCATGGCGTCTACCACACCCAATCAACCGCCCCGTGTCCTCGTGACCGGAGGTGCAGGCTTCATTGGTTCCGCCCTCCTTAGATACCTGTCACACAATGATCATGCTGTCACATTAAATGTCGACAAATTGACATACGCCGGTAATCTTGAATCGCTTAAGAGTATCGGGGCCAACCCCAACTACAGCTTCTTGCGAGCAGACATCACGAACGCCGACCTTATCGCTGACACGATCAGGAAATTCCAGCCAACAGCCATCATGCACTTAGCTGCAGAAAGTCATGTCGATCGTTCCATTGACGGTCCTTCGGCTTTCATGGAAACAAACATCATCGGAACCTACACGCTTCTTCAGTGCGCACTTGAGTATTGGCGTGACTTGGGGCCGCGAGAAAAAGACACATTTCGCTTTCACCATATTTCAACAGACGAAGTCTATGGCAGTTTGGGCAGTGAAGGTTTTTTCACCGAATCGACCTCTTATGATCCACGTAGCCCTTACTCCGCCAGCAAGGCTAGCAGTGACCACCTCGTGCGAGCGTGGCATCATACCTACGGATTACCCACTCTAATTACGAACTGCTCGAACAATTACGGTCCCTATCACTTTCCCGAGAAACTGATTCCGTTGGTAATCCTCAACGCGATGGATCGCAAGCCGCTACCAATCTACGGGAAAGGCGACAACATTCGTGACTGGCTTTACGTCGACGATCATGCCAGTGCACTCTGGGCAGTGGTTCAGAGAGGTCAACCGG
>CAXGRW010000699.1:0-3143 GCA_964012125.1 uncultured Rhodopirellula sp. | reverse complement strand
GCCATGAGTCAGATTGAGGATGGACAGGAAGGTCCGGTAGGGAAAGAAGAACGCGACGGTTTCAGTTAGCAAACTAAGTCGCAGACGAGAACGCACCGCAGCCCGCAGCGGACCATCGCGTCCCACGAGGGTTTCGGCAATCTCACCGGGTAGCAATTTGGCCTCGGTGTTGAGTCTTCGGACAGCGGCGGTGAGGCCTGGCAGTTGGTCACTCAAGACAGCGTGCAAAGCGACTTGAAACCTCGAATCGATGGCTGCAAGCCGCGCGCTTCGACGGCGGTCGCCAGCCCGTGCACATTCAAGTTCGCTCTTGAGTCTGTCCGCGATATTTTTGGCAGTGTGCTTGCCTACCTGTGATTCAGATCGATTTTCAATGTCGAAATCATCGACGATCACAGGTAACGAGATCGTACTGGACGGGGCCGCCTTCCGCATTCGTGCCATTAGAGTGTCAACTTCTGTCGACAGATGGTCGTCTTGTAAGCGAACGGCATTGATCACGGGGATCACTATGGTTCCCTCGCTGGCCGCGGCTAACGCAGAGATGTTTTCGCTACGTATTTGGTCGCGACGTACAACCAGCAACATCACGGATGCGAGTGACAACGCACGCTTAGCTACGCTCGCGATTGCTTTACGGTCGTCAGTCGCTCCTGGTGCATCAACCAGCAAGTAGGAGGTGCCGATTGGTTGCATTTCGGACACGGAACAATGCACATATTGTTCGTGGGTGGCGTCAAGATTATTTGGCGGGGCTGGTCCTACCCAGATTAGCTGTTCGGTCGCCTCGTCAGCGTTGTTTCCACTTTTGATTTGCTGCTTGGTATCTCGGTTACCGATGAGTTGGCGAATGATCCACGATTTGCCTTGGCCGGTCGCACCGATTGCTGCGACAACCGTCAGGCCACTGCTTCTGTCATCAAGGATTCGTTCGCGTGCTTCTGCGTGGTCATCACAAAGTTCTAGTACTTCGCGTCCGGCAGGACTGTTTCCCAGTACATTGGCAGCCGCGCGTCGGATGCGGGTCAGGTGCTCAAGTCCGGGTTGTCCCAGCGCAGTGCCTGCTTGTGTATCACTTTCTGATTTGGACATGAAACAATTCTTTCTCAGGGGCTGGGAGGACCGTTTCGGGGCACGCTGCGTTGCAGTTCCTTTTGAAATTCGTCTCGAATGTTGTAGAGCTGCAGCGTGCATTCAACAGCGTCACGCACCACAATTTTTGACGGTAGCACTTTTTCGTTGCCGCCAGCGATTCGAATCATCGCTGGTTCGGTCATCCTAGCGACACCAAAGGTGTCGCAGAGGACCGCATGAAAGTCAGCGAGTTGCTGCCGTGCTGCCTGCTGACCAACGTTCTTGGTGTTCCGACCGCCGGCCCAGAAAGTCGAAAGAGTGGTCAATCCGGCGGCTGCCAACAACTCTGGAATCGATGCTGACATCACAAGGGTCGTGCCACCACCGTCAATCGGAATCATCAGTACGGCACCGAACGCGGCCAGCATGAGAGCGAGCGGCGTCAAACCGGCAACGAGCTTCTTGTGTGCGGGGATCTCTTTCCACATCTCTCTGACAGCGTCATCCAGCCGACGGGCGTCAAGCGCTGTGAAGTCGTCGCGTTCAAAGCGGAGGATCGCATCCTCACAAGCCTGAATCCATCTGCCCTCGTCCAATGCCTTGCCGTCTGCCGACGTCCAGTGGGGAAGATTCAAAGCTCCGTTGTGGCGTTCCAAGGACGAGACAAGGGTTTCGGGAGTCATCAGCCCCCCATATTCGCCTCGTTGGAACTTGTCCTTGATTTCACCTGCCGTGCGTTTTGCCAATGCGGAAGGGGTCAATTGTCTCAGAAGATCGGTTGCACCTCCAAATATCACGCGTAACCGAGTGTTTAGTTTGACACCGAGTCTCGCATACCATGGAGCGGTGGCAGAAAAAGAATCCATCAGCTGTCGAAGAATTCGCTCACTCTGGTGTAGCCGCAGTTCCGTCACTTCACCGCCTATTTGTCGATGCGCGAAGAAATCAAGCGATGCATCAAGCAGGCATTGTTGGGCTTTGGCGGTTGCTCGCTGTGCCGCAGCTGAATCGCGATCCAGCATCACAAAAGCCTCTTCCCAGATTACATTCCGCAAACTTGTTGCGAGAGCCTCGCTAAACTTTTCGAAGAGTTGACCCCGGTCGAGTTTAGTGGGCAAAGAGGCAAGCAGGCGGTCCTCTGGAATACACGCTGGTGGGTTGTCGTTAGCGTCCTCTACAATCGAAAAGAAAACGGGAAGGCGATCGCTTTTGGTTAACTCGTCAGGAAGTGCCTGTGCTCCCAGCTTCGGAATGAAGGGAACACTACCGGAAACTTCAAAGTCGTATGCGGCGTAGATCGTCTCAATACCATTGGAGCGTGCCAGGGGTTGAAACGTTTCGTACACCAGGTCCGGAGTCTGTTGGGGCCGCACTTTGTTCACAGCCAGCATGCGTGGAACACCTGGCATCAAGTCTGAGGCTATTCGTAAAAGATCCCCCAGCGAGCTGTCACGTGATGATTCTGCGGATGCCACGACCAGAAACGCCGAGCAAAGTGACGCTGCCCTGCCAAGGAGTTCGCGTCGAACCTCAGGGGAACCGAGTCCGAACTCGGCATCTGACACAATGTCGGGGCAATCCAATAACGCGATACCGATCGAGTTGAGGGCTGGGTCGGTCGCAATCAGTGGCACGGACAAACTTTGTGCCTCGCCGTTGGTATTGTTGTATTGGCGGTGTGCCTCAGTTGGGTCCGATGCCAGTTGCTCGGGTTTTTGGCCTAATGCGTCGCCTATGCGTTCCATCAATAACGCCCACAGTTCCGCATCTTGCTCCCACGCGGTTGGAAGCCAAAGCACAAACCGGTGTGTGCCCTGTGTGTTGTTCGCGCCACGCAGCGTCCGGTCCTGCCCAGCTTTACTTAAGTAGGTTGCAACAAGGCTGGTCTTCCCGCTGTTCAGCATTCCAGCCACCGCTACGGTGGGCCAATCAATCAAACGCTCGGCCGTGTGGACTTGCCGCCCGGTAGAAAGCAGATCTTGGACCAGTTTGGGGGCGAGGTGACGCGTCGCCTGAAGAAAACTGTCACGCCGTTCGGCAGGGTAAGTGTACTCAATGGCGGCACGCCG
>CAXGRW010000698.1:0-3144 GCA_964012125.1 uncultured Rhodopirellula sp. | reverse complement strand
CGGCATTCCCCCTCACTCCGGAATCATCTTAACGTCAGCTGGAGGCTTCAGGTCACGCACCAACCAACTGACTTCTGCCTCGGATCTTTCACGCAATAGAGAATCGAACAGGGCATTGGCCGCGTCACGCCGCAACTGGGATTGATCGGACAAGTCTTCAAATTGCAGATCACCCGCCTCTACCTGATGCAGGAAAACCAAGTGGATCCCCAACGGACTCTGAATTGCCTTGCTGACTTCGCCCGTCTTCAGTTCCCTGACGACCGTCATCAAACTGCTTGGTAAGTCACCATCCTTTTGAACCCAGCCCACTTTCCCGCCATCAGATGCTGATGCAGACTCACTATGCTCAACTGCGGCATCGTAAAACGCTTGCTGCGGTGCTTCGCTAACGCGAATCTGATCTGCCAATTCATTGACGTTTACTAAAGTTGCACGCAACGAAGCCGCGTCACTCTTATCAGCTTTGACGAATATCTGAGAAACTTCCCAGCGTCCACCTGCATACTGATCACGATGAAGATTAAAGAACTTTTTAAGATTTGCGTCATTCAAACGACTTTTCAGATATTGTCCCCACGCCAGTTTCCAACGCAGGTCAGTGACGAGTGATTTTTCATCAGCCATCCGATCAGATGCCTGCTTCTGAAGGCTGCTTCCGCGACGCTTCAAGTCTGATGCCAGCGTCTCAATTTGACGTTTCAGCATAGCTTCAAGCGTCGCCCCACCTTTCACCTCAAGTGACTTCATCGCCAGATGTCGCTGAACAATCAGAGCTGCAGTCGCCCGACGGGCTTCGGCTCCAACACGCTGCAAATCTTTGGCCTGCAGACGTTCCGTCAGCGCCAGATTTAATTCACCAAAAAACACCGGCTCGCCATCAATGGCCGCGATGGGATCCCTTGGCTCCAGATCATCACCAGCAGCCAAACAAGGAACGGCAGAAAACCATAGAACGCAAAAGAGCAGTCCGCACACAACAAGTTTATTCACGGCAGTGGAATGTCCTGTATTACAAATGGCACTTTATTGGGAATGATAGACGTCGGCGACCGATACACGAACGTCGACTCATCAGCGTCATCTCCAAGATCAAAACGGTAAGCAACACCAACACCTGATTCGGTTTGTCGGTAAACTTCAAAACCCAGGTGTTCTGCTTTTGTGCCATCTTTCAGTCGGACGTAAGCCTCGTTCTCAAAGATCCAGGAACGGTGACTTTCCAGCGCGCGTCCAGCCTTATCAAGTTCAACGGCAACCCGTATCTCATGCAGTGGACCATCCACACGAACCGATTCCAACTGCACTGTCATCGCGTCGATCTGCTGCTTGCCATTGGGTTCAGCGAGTGAAATTTCAAACGACTTTTTCGGACCCGGCAAGAGAGCATTGATGATCCCTGATAACGATGAGATTTTAGAAGGCTGCCCGGCTGGCAATTGCAGCGGAAAATAGACTTCGCTGAAAGCAATTGCAGCATTGGTTGTAACGGGAATCGTCCGACTTGATTCCTGTGGTTTCAGAGTAGCGCCGTCGTCCAGCTTTCCAGAGATTTGTGCAACAGGAATGGTCAGACCAATGGGAGTCAAGCGTGGCTCCCAACTGACTTCAACAACCACATTCAGGCGATTGAGCTCAGACTGCCGCAGATTACGACGAGACGCCACGGAAGTTGGCTCGAGCCGATAGACACCGACATACGCCGCGGAATCGACACGTGAGGGTCGTTTCTCAGACCGCGGATCCAATCTTAGCGTCTCACTGTCACCACCATAGAAGTTGATGTCAAGTTTCGCCTGATCCAAAACGATGTCAACTGCGTGCCAAAAAGCGAGCGGGGCTGCAACAGAATTTACAGGTATTGATACATCGGCGTCGTGCTCAAACTGAATTCCACTAGCAAGGCTGATCGCAGCCAACGCATCACCCAAGTTCGTCACCTTATCAAGTTTGATCCGAGTCGACTTTGTATCAACGTCGGCCTTTGCACGATCCGCCTTCAAAGCCTTGCGAACTCGCTCGAGCCGTTCCGACTTTTCTATCGAAACCACAGCATCCTCTCGTGGCAAGTACTCTAATGCGTCAGGACCTGCAAGGATCAAAGATCGTTCCGCTTCCTTACGAACTCGCAAGGTTGGCGAATCGAGTTCATCGATCCACTCAAGCACATCCCCCCTGAACGCCCGACGCGCAGCTTCAGTTTCGGCATCAGGTTTCTTTGCATCGGACTCACCGCGGTCCGCATCGCTCTGCCTCGCATCCTGCGATCCATCTTGGGCAAGACATTGGGTCACCAACGCCTGAGGAACAGTTAATGGGACAAACAGAACCACAGCCAGCGGGGATAGCTTGAAGCCCATTCTCCAAAAACTGCACTGAAGTCGCGTGTGGATGGCCATTAAGGTCCTCATGAACCAAACAACTCGCATGGAATGATACCCGGAAGGCGAGGGATCGAAGTGTGACCCGGGACCTGCCCCGGAGGCCCTGAATTTTAACCTAGCCTTACGGTATCTGAGGAACCAAAGTGAATTTTCCAAGATACATTTTCATGCAGTCCAACCTCCCCGCTATTCGCGAGATGGTAACAGTTTTTCTGCTGATCAGCTTCTCCCACCGATAGTGTGGGGCTTCTCCCACCGGTTTTGTGATGCACAAACGACCGGAGTGGTTGAGTTTTCTGCCTATGGAAAAATGCAGAAAGGCATCCTCCTTGTTGACCTGGCCCATGAGCTAATCATCTTGGGACGTGATAGCTGGATCCACTCACTCGACCCAAGGTCCCCAGAATCAAACTGGCAACGAATCGAGAAGGAAGTATTGGCCGCTGCTCCAGCCGCCGAAACACGCGATCGACTACAAAGCGAATTTGGACCTGATTACCAAAACTTGCAACCAAGGACTTCTTGGTGGTCCAACCCCAAGGACGGGGTGATTGGTGGCCGAAACTATTTGAGCAATCCCATCGCTCCTTGTACCAGTTACATGACCCGACGTTGCGTAAAAATCCGCAGTGGCAATTTCCCCATGGTCGCTGTCGTGTTTCCTGACGAATCGGGCATGCGACATGAGTTTGACCGGCTGGATATCGATGTTGGGCGTGTCGCAGGTCTGTATTCAGTCAACAGCTACCGCGTGATGACA
>CAXGRW010000697.1:0-3151 GCA_964012125.1 uncultured Rhodopirellula sp. | reverse complement strand
TTCTGAGGCATTCTGAAAGTCCTTTCCGGGCGGTACGCCCGAGCAAGATTCTCTCACTCACAATGGTGCAATTCTATGGGGGGAGGTCAATTGGTGCACAAAATGAACAGACACGATTCTCAAGGCGGTGTATAGTGTATAGGCAGATCGAGTTGTTCGGAGCCTCCCAGTGAAAGAGGCACAATGAATCATCCTGGATCCAAGTATTTAAGATGTCGCATCAGCGAAGTGGAGACGTCAGCCGACTTGTTGCGAGTCACTCGTCGCGGGGTTCTGTGCCTGAAGCGAGCTTGTTATCGGTTGAAGACCGACACGGAGCCCTTGACGCGATGGGGGATTCACTGGAACTGGAAAAGCGAGTTGGGCGGGTTGCCGCTGCGATCCTGGAAAAAGGAAGAATTTGTCGACGTTAGAAGCTGATTTTATCGTTGTTGGCGCAGGGACGAGTGGTTCGTTGATCGCGAAGCGTGTTGTTGAGCGAACCGATGCGAGTGTGTTACTCGTAGAATCCGGCCCGCGTTATCCACGTTTTCCCCTCGATGTGCCTCTGGCTGGTTTAAGTCTGAGACGGCCTTGGTCTTGGTCGCACGAATCGGTGCCTCAAGTTCAATTACAAGGACGGAAGGTCTCGTTTCCGATGGGCCGCGTTGTAGGGGGGAGTTCATCGGTCAACGCGATGATTTGTGTTCCGGGAATGCGGCAAGCATTTGATCAATGGCGAGAAGCTGGCTGTGATGGTTGGGGAGGTGATGAAATGATGCGGGTGTTTGATCTTGCCGCTGCGCCGGGTGGGCAAGCACCGATGGGCATCTCCGAAACGCGTCATCGTGCTCCGTTTTCCGAAGCCTTTGTTGAGGCATGCGTCGAGTATGGATTGCAGCAAACTCCCATGCTTTTCGGAAATACTTCCAATTCCTGTGGTTGGTTCCCTGTCTTTCAGCGTCAAGGCAAACGTCAAAGTGCCGGGCCTCAATTTCTTGGTGATGTTCGTCAGCTTAAGAGATTCCGCATGCTGACGCGGAAAGACGTGCGTCGAGTAGTTCTCGAAAAAGGAAGGGCAACAGGGGTTGAGTTTTTTGCTGGCCGGAAACGAGTTCGGGCTCATGCGACGCAGGGCGTGATTCTGGCCGCGGGCGCTCTCTCATCACCTGCGTTGTTGCTGCGATCCGGCGTTGGACCTGCAGATGAGCTGCGGCCGGCAGGCGTCGATGTGGAAGTTGATTTGATGGGAGTGGGGAGGAATTTGCAGGATCATTTTGGAGTTCCAATGGTGTTCCAATCGACGCAGCCAAGCCCTGGTCGCAAATCTCGATGGCTGCTGAGTGCGTTGCAATATCTTTGGTCGCGTAACGGAGTGATGGCCTCGACTTGTGGGGAAGTCGGTTGCTTCCTAGCCGTTGATCAAGAGATTCAAGAATCGAACATCGAGCTTTTTGCCATGTTTCAAACGAATCGAGCAGCTCAAGCCATCGAGTTGATGTGCATCCTATCAGAACCCCAAAGTTCTGGAACGATTCGCTTGAATCCAGACGATCCCAGGGGAGCTTCATTGATCGATCCCAATTATCTTTCCCACCCACAGGACTGGGATTTTCTCATTAAGGGAATGAACGCGGCGCGGGGCATCGTTCATTGCCCTGCGCTTCGAAATTTTGGACTGACAGATGAAGTACTGGCAAAAGGTAGAAGTGATCGTGAGCTCATTGCAGCCGAGGGAACCACTTTTCACCATCCGGTCGGAGGTTGTTGCATGGGGATTGACCAGCAGGCGGTTGTTGATCCGTGTTTGAGAGTTCAGGGCGTCGAACGGTTGTGGGTCGCGGACAACTCCATTGTGCCCGCGATTAGTAACGCCCATACCGCATCGCTTGCGCTGATGATTGGCGAGAGAGCATCCGACCTGATTCTGGCTGAATCCTCGAGCAACTAAATCTGGGTCATCGCAGCGACGTCAAGCACTTCAGAATTCTCGAGGCCTTTAATGCGCCCACTCATTCTTTGACGCAGTTGCCGAAACGTGCCGCGGGTCCAAGGGTTTGTCAGGACAGCACCCCAGCCTGGATGTGGTAAAACGGCGACACGAATGGGAGTCAAATCGAAGCCTGCGCTGCGTTTGAATTGTGCCAAGGAACTCTGAGAAGGTATCGAGTCTCGTCCAATGCATACGAGTGATATGCCGGGGCGGGAGATCATTATCCGGCCAAAACCATGAATTATCTTGTGGGTTGGGCGATAGTCAGTAAACGCTACATCATGGTGCATCATTAATCCATCGCATCGCTCGTCATTGATCCAGGCAATGACGAACGCAGCCAGCTTTCCTTTGACAAAGCAACCGATGGCTAAGAGCGTTTGATCCTGTGCAACCGTATCACAGAATTCAGCCCAGTTAGACGACTTGGTGTAGGGGGCATTCGGTTCGTTGCGTTGCCTCGCAGTGTCACGATTAACCGAAAGTCCTTGCTTAAATAGTTCATTGGAATCTAGCTCACGGACCTCGCAGTGTTCAGAGCCTCGCATCAGATGTTGCCTAAACTGTCTTTTGACCGACTTGGGACCATAGTTCGGGTCTTTAATCGTGTACGCGACCGACTCAATGCCAGTTGGTAATGCTGTGGCGAAGCTGGCCACCAGCGCGCCTGATTCCCGTAGGAGTTCATCAATTTCCCAACGATCCATAACGAAAGGAATTCCACCTGGAGATGTGGTGAGTGAAAAACGTCCTACGTTGATCCATAGGTGACCGTCGCGCTCGTACGTGCGATGCCCGAGAGAGCAGAATAGAGGTTCAAGCGGATGCATGGATTCGATGAGGCGTGAGTGAGCAATGATGAATCTGTTGGAACCCTATTGTAATTGGGAAAACCCGGCAGACTTGAGTTTTCAGGATTCGAATAAGGCAATGGTGGCAGCCTCTTAAATAGGCTACGAATCTGGTTGATCCGTGGCAAACATGGGAAGCATGGGGACAGGCATTGTCTTGTTGCCATGAGGCCGGCATCGGGTGCTAACAACAGGTTGGCGCGTGACGTGAGACTTTCGTTTGCCTTGTTGCGCGGATTTGGATATCGGTGACACACTGGAGTGACCCCAATCTTCGATACACGCTTATGAATGAATGAATGAATGAATGAATGAATGAATGAATGAA
>CAXGRW010000696.1:0-3152 GCA_964012125.1 uncultured Rhodopirellula sp. | reverse complement strand
TGCCCAACCTCAAGAGCCTCACTTTGTCCAAAGGACAACTCTCAGCAGAGGCTAAGAAAAAACTGGGTGATGCCCTGCCATCGCTGCGTTTCTATTAATTCAAGGTTCTGCCTCCTCAGGCATGTTTCAGATTCGCCCAAGGATTTGAGACTGCTTGCCACATTCGCGTCTGCCTCATTCGCAGGACAACCTCGCCGAGAGTGAGCAACGAGGCCTGCGGATGCCGCTTTTGTCTAATAGAACGCTCGCAATAAATCAGGACTCTTGGCATTTCTACCTGCCCCCTGCCCTGATCTGATTAGGACCGCGGCACCAGGTAGATCCGACCCCCGAACTCCACCTGAACCCAGTTGATATGTTCTTGTTCCTCGACACTTGAATCAGCGATTTCACCAGCCAAAGGTGCAACACAATCACACATAAACTTAGTCCCCGAGAGTCATTAGCTGCCGATTCAACTTGAAATCGGTCTACTCTCTACGCGAAGAAACCGGCGTCAGTCCGCAGGTGCCCCATTTGCACCCTCCTCCCCTCAAAAACATAAGTATTTCCAGGGCCAGCTCATGTGAGCTAAATATTAAGCGTGAATCATTCACTCCCAACTCACGCGATTTTTCGGGTTCAAGATAATATTCTTCCTGATCAGGCGTCTCCAAATTGTTTTCTACACAAGAACAACAACAGCCGCCTTCGTCAAAACTCCGAGACTCGGCCTCGACTTGGGTCGAACTCACCAACAGCAGAACGCTTTCGTAATCCGCGACTCAAGCAGCGCACACGCTCCCAAGCGTTCGTGAGACTGGATAATCATTCACGAACGAGGCCCCATGTTGTCCGGCACCAATACAATGTTGCCAAACGCCAATGCGTTTCAACGATGCCGACATCGGCAGCACTAACGCGGCCCATTCTGCTCCGAGATTGACTTCGCATACTCATCGGAATCATGCTGCGAGATGGATCTCTCAGCAGCCTGCTGGTCTTCAGCCGATACATTGGCCTTGATCACCTTTGGTTCATCTGACCCACAACCGCTAACAGCTACGATCATCAGACCGAGCGTGCCACAAGCGATCGCTTTGCCCGCCAAATCAACGCCTTTCAACACTACCTTCATGACACCACTTTCCACTATTGGTTCAATTGTTCTTCGATCACTTCTTTTCCAGCTCTAGACCCCAGTGCCCCCCAGAGTCCGAAGGGACTCTTGGATCCTGGACGGTTATTCAAATGAATCGGTTCCGCGCGTTGATCACCCGCTTCAACGGAGTCGGTCATGAATACAACGGCACCATCCCCCATCAAGACATGCGCACCTCCCAGATGGCGACTGCTTGCAGGCAGTGATCCACCCCCTTCGTCCCAGCGATCGTAACAAAGCTCGGAGTTCGGCGGTGACGTCGTACTGAACGCACTATTGAACGGAATCCCCCACGCCCATTGGGCTCCACGAGACCAAAGTGAACTAACACCATAAAAGGTTCCGGGGCCGTTGGGCGTTGGGCAGTTCTCACCGTCACACCAGAACTGCGGACGCTCTGGATCAATATGACCCGCATCGGCACAAGCTGTTACAAAATTTGGGGCGACATTATCAATGTCGATCGTTCCATTAGCGCGAGTGGATTTGTCATTGTCACCGAGGTCGGTTTTGATCTCGCCCATGAGAATCGTATTTGAAAGCCCATCAAGAACGTCTCTGAACTTCGCGTCCGTCCGTGCAATGAAAGCTCCACGACTCGCGGCATTGGTAATTCTTGAATTCCACGAACTGATTTTAAAACCGGGTGTTGCCCAGTTTAACGGCCCCACATAGGGCTGATTGATCGTATCTCCGAGACACTCTGCATAGTTGGTTCGACCGGCAGCGGGTGCTCCTGTGCCGGGATCACTTGGACATCGCAGCGTGGGAATCTCCGTAAGCCATGGCGAGTAGTTAGCGCCACTTGCTCCTGTCACGTAAGCAGGGCTGAACGCCTGAATCGTTGGATACGGCCCCATTGCGGGAAAGTCGATCGCACCGTCACCGTCAAAATCGGTCGGTGTCGAAATCTGTTCCCAAAGTGCCTGCTGCTCCAAATATGGGGTTAACGCGACACGAGCACTCAGTGCTTGTGAATTGTGCCAGCCCGATCGAATCCAACCGGGTTCAGTTCCAATATTCTTATTTGTGCTCAGGCCATCGGTTCCGCCGCCGTAGCGTGGTATTTGCTTAAATGCCGAATGATAATTCTGGATCGCCAAACCGATCTGCTTGAAGTTGTTACTACAGCTCATGCGCCTTGCCGCCTCGCGGGCTGCTTGCACAGCCGGTAACAATAAACCGACCAGAACGCCGATAATGGCAATGACAACTAACAACTCAACAAGAGTAAATCCGGCACAACGCTTTTGCATCTTCAGCCTCACTACAAACGGATGACCTGCATGATTCTCTCGGCAGGCATGATCTTTTGAACGCGGATCGAATCGTCAACGAATCGGCGTCCCTTTAGAACGTCAGCATGCATGACCGACTGCTTATTCGCTACACACCAGACTAGTGCGCCCCGGCCACCCCTCAGAGGGGAATCTCTCAGAAAAGCGTGTCTCGCCAAAGCCAAAACACTCGTTCAGGCTGGTTCTACTTAATCAAGCCAGCTCCTCACCCGGCATCAATGATGCCAGGCAATCAGGCGGCGAACTTGAACATTTGAGTTATCACTTCACCAGAATGGTGAGTCAGGACGTGCATAAATGCTTGCGAATGCTCTTCGATTTCGCGTCCACGCCGCTTCTTTTGGGAATTCCCTGCGGAGCTTACTCGCCACGGAGATTTGCTCAAAGCAGACATTTGTTTAGTGACTCTAACCGCTCTGAGATGAACAAAAACAAACCTGCAGCTCAAAGCAGTCCGATTGCACGAAGCGTGAAAGGCAGCAGATGACCGTACGGCATTTCCAGCTCACGCTATTCGTCAAGTGGGAACGCACGCGAATGCCACCACCTGTGTAGCGTTACCTCCAACAGCAACCTCCTACCTCTTGACCCGACCCATGATTAGAAAAAGCCATGATTTGAAAAAGGAAAAGCCGTCAGACTCGTTTCTCGGCTCCCCTTCGAATCGACTCTGCCCCCGAACGACGCCCCAACAAAACGACGCGCCAACAAAA
>CAXGRW010000695.1:0-3155 GCA_964012125.1 uncultured Rhodopirellula sp. | reverse complement strand
TATCTGCCGAGTCGCCGCTATCTGCCGTGTCACCGCTGGTCACGGCTCCAACCCTGACAGCCCAACCAGAAAACGAATCGATCAACGAGAAGGTGACGGAGGCAACCAAGCAAGTGTTGAATATGGTCACCGGTCGCGAGCAGGAAAACGGCATCCGCGCGAAAGAGCTGTATCTGGAAGCAGACGCTCTGTTCCGCAGCGCAGGCTCCAAAGTAGAAGACGAGCGGATTGATACATTCATGGAGGCAGCTGAGTTATTTGGTGGTGCGGCGGAAGCAGCGCCACGGACTGCCTTGGAGCAGGATGCACTCTTCATGCAGGCTGAAAGCCAATTTTTTGCAGAAGATTACCGAACGGCAACGGAAACATACCAGACCCTACAAAAGAACTTTCCCCGCAACCGGCACATCGACCGAGTCGCTGCACGCCTGTTCTCAATCAGCGATTACTGGATCAACCGCGTTGTGAGTGAAAAAGACTCGTGGATGAACTTCAGCTTCACGGATGACAAGCGGCCCATCTACGACATGGACGGCCACGCCATCCGGGTTTTGGACCAAATTCGTTTTGATGATCCCACAGGACGTCTCGCGGACGACGCCACCATGCGGGCCGCAAGCGAATACTTGAGGCAACAAAAATATGTTGAGGCAGATGAATTCCTGACCGATTTGAGAGAGACGTTCCCGGATAGCGAACACCTGTTTTTGGCGCACATGCTCGGCATTCAGTGCAAACTGGAACTTTATGCCGGCCCCGCCTACAGCGGGCTTGTGCTGGAAGACGCTGAAAAGCTCGTGCAGCAAACTCGAGATCGCTTCCCCGACAAAATGCAGGACCCAGCCAGCAGCGAGTCCGTTGCAAAGGCAGCAGCCGAAATCGCATACCACCGTGCTGGCAGGTATGCCTTCCGAGCCAAGTACCGCGAACGTCAAAAGAAATACGGAGCAGCGCGTGTCTATTACAACCTGCTGCTGCAAGAGTATCCCAACACGCCACAAGCTGAGACCGCTCGCACACGCTTAGCTGCCATCGAACAGTACCCCGACGTTCCAAAACAACGGCTCAGCTGGTTACAAAAGGTCTTTCCTGATCAAAAGAAAACCACTCCGTTGGAAACCAAACAGCAATCCACGGAACAGGCTGAGACTAAACTTCGATGAGAGATGCAGTTGCGAATTTTTCGACGCCGTATCGTAAACGGCAATCCGTGCTGCCGATCATGGCAGCATTAACGCTGCTATCTGCAGGTTGCGTGACCTACCGCTTTGGTTCCGCAGCAATGTTTCGGACGGGAATACGAACCATTCATGTTCCCATTGTTCGCAACGATACCTTCCGACACGATCTCGGAATTAGACTGACAGAAGCGATTACGAATGAAATTGAGAATCGCACCCCGTACAAAGTGACCGGCGATCCCAACGCTGACAGCACACTTACTTGCAGAGTGACTCGGCAAACAAAGCAGGTTCTTTCGGAAGCAGATACCGATGACCCTCGCGCTCTTAATGCCGTGATTTCGGTTCGATCCAGCTGGGTCAGCAGAGAAGGGGAGCTGCTGATGCAAAACAGCGTGGTCCCGAGTGATGACATCAGCATCAGCTTTGCCCAAGAAAGCCGCTTTGTGCCAGAGGCTGGCCAATCCGTTGGCGTCGCGACTCAAACGGCCATTGAGCAGCTTGCCAGCTCAATCGTTTCACAGATGGAACTTCGATGGTAAGTAAAAGATGGCACTTGGGAACGCGGCAACTGACAATCGAAAAGTCACCGTTGGTCATGGGTATCCTGAATGCCACGCCTGATAGTTTTTCTGATGGTGGAAAATATGAAACATCCCAAGTTGCTATTGCTACAGCTTTGCAGATGCAGCGTGACGGTGCGGACATTATCGACATCGGCGGTGAGAGTACCCGCCCCTACAGTGATCCCGTTGGGGTAAACGAGGAAATCGACAGGGTCATTCCTGTCATTGAAGGCTTGGCATCTGAACTCACAATTCCCATCAGCATTGACACAAGCAAGGCTCGCGTCGCGGAACTGGCTTTGAACGCAGGTGCAGAAATACTAAATGATGTGACAGGGCTGGAAGGCGATCCCGAAATGATTCGCATCGCTATGAATAGCGATGTTGGATTGTGCCTGATGCACATGCAAGGGAATCCTCAAACCATGCAAGACGATCCTTCGTATGAAGATGTGGTCGGCGAAATTGTGGATTATCTGATCGCAAGGCGAGACTTTTGCCTTGCAGCCGGTATTGATCCGCGTCGAATCTGCCTTGATCCAGGAATCGGATTCGGCAAAACGCATGAGCACAATGTTGCTTTACTGAAAAATGCAACACGATTCCAAGAAACGGGTTGCCCAATCTTGATTGGACACTCACGAAAGGGATTCATTGGCCAGATCCTTGGAGACAAGTCAGCCGACCGCACAGCGGGCACGCTTGGCGTTTCGCTGGCCATGGCAGCGGCCGGTGCGCAGGTCCTCAGGGTGCACGATGTAAAGCCGACCGTGGACGCTCTCAAGTTATTCAATGCGGCGGGTGGACTCGACGCGATGATCAACGGAGCATGAGCCGAGTCGTTCGAAGCGCCACGTGCAAACGCAGTCGGCCAACGCAACCAAATTCCCGATAGTTCGGTCTGCGAGCACGCGTGCAGCATCGTCTGAAAGGAGACCGCTCTGTTCATGAACGGACCGCTAGACACTCGAATTCGGACGCAAGGTATCCGCAATCCTGACAAGCATTCTTCCTGCACTCCAAGCACAACGCCATCGCGCGACACCTACTGGAGCGATTTGAATTTACTTTTCTTAGCGGCCGCTGCTTGACGAACCCGAGGTCACACGACGATCAAAATCGCAACCCTGATCCTTGCCGGCATCTGCTGCCGATGTCGGGGTGGACAACCCGAGTACAAGGGTCTGCTTAACGCCGTGAACTGACTCGATGGTGAAAGTCATCGTATTCATATTTTAGTGCTCAAGTTACAGGCAACTACGATGCATAAAACTTACTCATTGAAAGTCGACAATTCACGGTAATACCGAGACACCAACTTTCTTCTGCTCTGCTAACATCGTCGCCCCGAATCGGTTTGCAACGATTATTTCGATCATTCTCAGCGAAAACATAGGATTGTGAGCGA
>CAXGRW010000694.1:0-3162 GCA_964012125.1 uncultured Rhodopirellula sp. | reverse complement strand
AACCACGGACAGACGATTCACTGAACCGAAACAGTCGCTGGTTACCAAAGCCACCACCGGTAAAAAGCAACAAAGCCTCGAATGCAAACAAACCTCCTCAGCAGAACGCTGGTGGTGCGGCGCGTCCAACCACTGGACTCTTCAACACAGGACTTTCCGCGTTGAACTTACTCGGTTGGCTGACACTCGGAATCGTTGTGCTGGCTGGCGTGGCAGCAATCTTCTACGCCCTCTCCCGAGCTGAATTGAACGCGAAGAATGTCGGAAAGGGAGGCAAGAGGGTAATCTCAGGAAAAACACCTGACGAACAAACGCTGGAACGCATGAAACATTTACCCAAGGAACTGCGGCGGACGGATGTCAATCTGCGTTCGGAAGCTCAGCGGTTGATGCAAGACTCCCAGTACGACCAGGCCATCATCCTGTTGTTTGCTCACCAACTTCTACTACTTGATCGCTACGGAATGCTGCGTCTGAACCGCGGAAAAACCAACCGCAAGTACATTCGAGAAACACGCGCGTCCAATGAACAATTGGCAAGTTGCCTGGAGTCCACCATTGCTTCGTTTGAACGCTCTTATTTTGGCCGCCACAAAATCACTCGCAACGAGTTCGCAGACGCGTGGCGATTGAATGAACAGTTGGAGACAAGGCTTGTAGAAAAGTCGGGGGAAGCGGCATGAGATCGAGCGAAATCAAACTCCTGACAATACTCATGTCATGCAGCCTCTTGCTTGCGGTTGGCTGTTCAGAGTTAGCAACAGACTACGGCAAAACAAGCGGCAGTTCAGCTTACTCAAGTATCAATGGTTACGGTACTTTTCGTCAGGCGATTAAAAACGCAGGATTCACTGACCGAGAGATGAACCGCCTCACGGATCGACTTAAGAGCAGCACAGACCTAGTGGTCTGGGCTCCTCAAAACGACGTTCCGCTCAACCCCGAAGCGGTCGCGTGGATCGACGCTTGGCTGAAGCAGGCAAATCGCACACTGGTTTACATCAGCCCAGATAGCGGCAGTGAAGCTGAATACTGGGCGACCACCATGGCGACAGCACCAGCCGAAAAACGCATGGAATACCGGCGCCGGGTTGCCACCAGTCAGACACAACGCCAACAGATTCGATTCACCACACGTCAGCCACCCTCGTACGAATGGTTTACGATCAGCGAATTATCACAACCGGAAACCATCAAAGGTGTCAAAGGCTCTTGGGCCGCAAAAGTATTAGATAGGAACACACAGAGCACCGGGGCCGTTGAACTGCCGTTAACACCCCTTGAGTATGAGGTCAGTACGGCGCGGAGCCCCAGTGACGACGCAACGAGTGTTCTGCTGGAAACAAACAATGGCACCGCGTACGTTGCTAAAGTCACTTCAAACAAATGGAATGGCTCACAGATCTTCGTGATCTCATCAGGGTCTCTGCTTTCAAATTTCGGACTCACCCAAAGATCAAATCAGTTGTTGGCAGACAAGATCATCAAGGAAGCGGCGTTGGCCAAAAACACGGAACTGCGTGCCGGATTTCTCAATAACAATGGTACAGCGTTGACCGTTAGCAATACAAATAATGGAGCCCCCGTTCCTAGTGGAATGGAATTATTAACCGTTTGGCCGATCAGCCTCCTTACCATGCACGGCATATTCCTCGGCTTCGTAATTTGCCTGATGCTGTGGCCCATCTTTGGACGCCCCCGAAAAATCTTTCACATAACCCCTGGAAACTTTGGTCATCACCTCGATGCTGTGGCAGCCCTGATGAAACGCGTCGGTGGTGAACGGTATGCTCGCGCGAAGATCAGCGATTACATGAAACGCGTTCGTGGGGAAACGGCTGGCCCATGGATTCTCAACGAATCCGCCATGAACGTGGCCCAACCGGTGCACACTCTGCGCCCCAGTCGACTGTCAGACAGAACGACACCAGAATTAAACTCTGGGGAAACACAACAAACCAACTCACAATCCAACTCAACTGAAGCTCCTGAATCACCGATGTCTTCCGAAGACAAAAGTGAATCAGAGAAATCCCAACCTGATGGAAAATAACTTGAGTAACATGCCACCAGAAACCAGCAGTGGTTCGACATTAAACTCGGGCCAGAAGTTAGTGAAGTCCGAGAAATTTGCACCAGTACAAAAGCTCTACAAAGATATCGCCGACGAAATCGGAAAACTCTTTGTCGGGCAGGAAGAACTGATCCTCGGAAGCCTGACCGCTCTATTTGCCGGTGGTCATGTTTTGATTGAATCGGTTCCGGGGCTCGGTAAAACACTGTTTGTCCGAACGATGGGGCGAGTCTTGGGCTGTGAGTGTGGACGAATTCAGTTCACGGCAGACCTCATGCCATCCGATATCACGGGTGCCCCCGTGTATGACATGCAAAAGTCGGAGTTCCGATTCCGGGCTGGGCCTGTATTCACACAGTTCCTGCTGGCTGACGAGATTAACCGATCACCTGCGAAAACCCATGCGGCCCTGCTAGAAATCATGCAGGAATTCAGAGTTACCATTGATGGCACCAGTCATGAAGTACCGAGACCCTTTCTGGTAATGGCAACACAAAACCCGCTCGAAAGTGAAGGCACCTACAACCTACCCGAAGCACAGCTCGACAGGTTCATGTTCCTTCTCAAGGTTGAATACCCCACTGCAAACGAAGAAATCGAGATTCTCAAACTGCATAGCCAGCAGGTCGATTTGAACCAACGCTTGAATGAAGAGGTAAAAACGGTAACCTCGCCGACTCAGTTGTTGGAAATGATCGACTTGTGTTCCCAAGTCAGAATTGAGGACAGTCTGATTGATTACATCAATCGACTTGTGCGGGCAACACGCACGTGGCCCGCCTTCCACATTGGCGCCTCACCACGGGCTGGGCTTGCACTGATGCAGTCAGCCAGGGTCCTCGCCGCGTTCAGCGGACGTGATTTCGCTACTCCGGATGACGTGGTGGATATCACGCTACCCACCTTGCGGCACCGTATTCAACTGACGGCAGAAGCAGAGATCGAAGGCCGCACCTGCGATGAAGAATTGGGGACCCTCATTCGGGGCATCGAAGTGCCTCGCGATTGAATTAAGCGGCGGGGATGGTGAAGCGGCGGTTTGAAGCAGGATCTGCCTGAGCGATGGATCGTATTGCCCGCTAAAGGCA
>CAXGRW010000693.1:0-3164 GCA_964012125.1 uncultured Rhodopirellula sp. | reverse complement strand
GAACTGTGAATCAAGGAACTGTGAATCAAGGAACTGTGAATCAAGGAACTGTGAATCAAGGAACTGTGAAATGAGTTGTGTAAGACATTGCCTGCCCGTGTTGTTGATCTCAAGTTTTTTTGCGATGTCGCAGCCCCTGGCAGCACAGGACATGCCGCTGACGCAAGTTCTCATTGATGGCGAAGACTGGCAGTCGGTATCGAAAGGTCACCGCTTTACCGATGGTTTAACGACAGACGCCGAGGGGAACTTGTACTTCGCCGATGTAGCAGCTGGCACAACGATCAATCGAATTGGACTCGATGGAAAGCTGACTGCTGTTGCAGACGACGCGCCTCGGATCAGCGGAATGCACTTCGGGCCAGATGGCAGGATTTATGCGTGCCAAGGGGGAAGTTTTGGCAGGATCGTTGCCTTTGATTTGAAGGCGGGCAAGATGGATGTGATCGCCGAAAATGTCAAACCCAATGATCTTGTGGTGACTGCAGACGGGCACATTTATTTCACCGAAACAGCCAAAATGCAGGTCTCGCACATCCCACCCGGTGGCAACGTTCAAGCTGCCGATGTCGCAAGTAAGACAGATGGGCCACAACGACCCAATGGGATCGCATTGACACCCGACCAGGGAACGTTGGCGGTTTCCGATTACGGTGGACGTCACACTTGGGTGTGGCGAGTCGCAAAGGATGGCAGTTTGGATTTAAGGCAGTCGTACATTACGCTGCGGACTCCTTCGCCTGACTTTCCCAGCAAAGGGGACGGCATGACCACTGACGCGGTAGGTCGGTACTATGTCACCTCCGCTGTCGGTTTGCAGATGTTTGATCCAACGGGGCGAATGGGAGGAGTGATTGCTGCTCCCACCAATAAACCGATTGTCAGTGTTACTTTTGCCGGGCCCGGGCATCAGTACCTTTACGTGGCTGCAGGCGACGAAATCTTTCGGCGTAAGACGAAAGCATCCGGCGTCGAAGCGATTCGCTCTAAGCGTAAGTAAAAGTAATCTGCACTCCGGCATCAGGTAACGTGTTTTAATCGAACGTTGAAACAGTGTTCAACGTTCGGCAAAGTCATTTTGCTGCTTGCTTCTTTTTGATGTAGGACAGTACACGCTCTTCGTAGGCTGGCGTACGCAGGCCAACGGTCTTGGCTTCTTTGCGAGCTGTTTCGACGTCAATCTTGTCATTGAGGACGCGATGAGCAAGCCAAAGTGCGCCGACGCGATTGGCTGACGCACAATGAAGCATGACGGGCGTCCGTTTGGGGTCACCCATGATCGTGACGGTCTTTTCAATGATGGCCGGCGTCAGCGAGTCCGGCGCGCGAAAACCGAGTTGGTAAAAATTTAAACCCAGTTGTTCCAAAGCTGCCGCTTCGTCCCAGTCAATTTCACTTTTCTCTCGCAATGTGATGACCGTTTTGATGCCACGCTTCTTGGCTTCGGCGAATTCTGCAGTGGTGGGCTGGCCGCAAAGCATCGTTTTGCCAAACGAGTGAACGTTACGCGTCGCCCCTAGTTCAGTCTTTGCCAGTTTCGGTGGTTTGTCCGCGGCTTGGGTTGTCATGATTGGCAGACTCAGGAAGAGAGCGGTGACGCAAATAGCAGGTAAGCGGCTGAAAAGCATGGCGTGGTCCATCGTTGAAGGAGCAGGTGGGGCAGGCATCGAGAACGCTCCGAGTTTAGCAAGTCTTCCGGGAAACTGGTATTCCGCAGACGTGCTGGTAGGCGAATCTCAAATTAGGGCGCAGCGACAGGAGTGCCACGGCGAAGCGACAGGGAATCACATCCGCTAGACTGGAAAATCAGATTGGCTGGGCGTGGTAAGAAACGTTTGGGAAATCGTCTCCCAAAGGCTGTCGTCATCGGATTCGGGTGCATTCACAATAGATTTGCCCGATGTTTTGGGTCGGTGGGATTTCCACGCAAGCTTTTTTCGCCTCGAACGTATCAGGGCGAGGGAATTTCGGCTGGGGGAGTCGCGGCATGGCTGTGATTTGCCCGAGACTTTTTGTTCATGAAGGATTGCTTGGTGATGTTCATACATTCAGTGCGTTTTGGTGTGTTGATTCTGTTTGGTGGTGGGTTATTGACTCATGCTCTGGCCAGCACGCCTGCACTCAAGTTGCGAGAGTCAACGACTGGAACGAAAGCGTCGTTGCGAGGTGTGGCAGTTGCAGGCAAAGAGGAGGCGTGGGTGAGTGGTTCTGCGGGCACGGTGATGCGGACCACTGACGCTGGAAAAAGCTGGAAGCGAGTCCGAGTTCCAGACGCAGACGAACTCGACTTCCGCGATGTAGAAATTCCAACGCCTGGGACAATCCTGTTGATGGCTGCTGGTCCTGGAAAAGCATCAAAGCTGATGCGCTCGGTAGATGCGGGAAAGTCGTGGAAGGTGGTTCTGCAAAATACAAATCCCGCTGGTTTTTTTGACGGGATGGACTTCGATGAAACCGGCATGCATGGTCTCTTGTATGGTGATCCGATCAACGGACGATTGGACCTGTATGTGACCCATGATGGTGGTGCGAGTTGGAAACCAACGCCGTCGGATAGTCGACCTACGCTACAACAGGGGGAGTACGGCTTCGCTGCAAGTGGAACGGGGATCACAATTAGCAAGTCAGTTGCCTATGTCGCAACTGGCGGTGCATTGGCTCGAGTGTGGCGTTCAACTGATTGGGGGCAGAACTGGGAGGTGGCTAACACTCCCGTGCACGCGGGTGATGAATCTTCAGGGATTTTTTCAATCGGGTTTCTCGATGCGAACCGTGGGTTGGTGGTTGGGGGTGACTATGCGCAACCGGAATTGAACGAGGGCAATCTGGCTCGTTCCAGTGATGGTGGCAAGACCTGGGTAGCTCAGCCTGAAGTGAAGCTTGAACACAAGGCATGTTTGCGACCTCTCGGCAAGGAGGGGGTTGTGGTGTGCGGGCGCACAGGCGTGACCGTATCCCGGGACTCCGGAAAGACATGGCACGCAGTTGAAGGCGGTGGCTACTTCACCGTTGACGTCGATGTGAACGGGCGTGTCGCTTACCTTGCTGGTAGCGATGGACGTGTCGCAACTTTGCAGTGGTGACAAGCGATGGCCCGGTACAATAGCACGGTGTCGCATCACGGTGTCGCATCACGGTGTCAACGTTGTTCGTACGTGAACAGG
>CAXGRW010000692.1:0-3168 GCA_964012125.1 uncultured Rhodopirellula sp. | reverse complement strand
AAATATCGCATTGTTGATTTTCGCCGTGCCAAGGATGGTATGGCAGCGAAGGTTGATTCGGTTCAGTATGATCCGAATCGAACTGCCAGGATCGCTTTGCTCAAGTATGCGGACGGCGAAAAGAGTTATGTCGTTGCACCGGCTGGTTTGAAAGCAGGGGACTCGGTTCAAAATGGGCCCGATTCTGCTCCAGTTGTCGGTAACTGCATGCCGTTGAAGAATATTCCGCTCGGGACAACTGTTTGCTGTGTCGAGTTGCGTGCCGGGCGTGGTGCTGTTCTTTGTCGCTCCGCGGGAACATCGGCAACGCTGATGGCTCGGGAGGCTGATTGGGCACAGATATCATTGCCAAGCGGCGAGGTTCGTCGTGTGTCCAGTCTTTGTCGTGCCACGATTGGCCAAGTCGGCAACAGCGATCACATGAACGTTCGGTTGGGGAAAGCGGGGCGAGCAAGATGGCTTGGACGTCGTCCTCATGTCCGCGGAACCGCCATGAACCCGGTCGATCATCCGCACGGTGGTGGAGAGGGGCGAACCAAGGGTGGTCGTCACCCAGTGAGTCCGACGGGCAAGAGTGCCAAAGGTGGTGCTACTCGTCAGAAGCGTAAAGCAAGCAACAGTTCGATCGTTCGTCGCCGCAAGAGCAAGCGGTACGGGCAGTTGAAACTGCACAAGTAATCGATAATCACCTGGCGGTCTGACTGCCATTGGAACCCGTAACTGTCAATTGAAATCTCATGAGCCGAAGTAGCAAGAAAGGCCCATTCGTCGACCCAAAACTGTTTTTCAAAGTGCAAAAGCAGGCGGAGACGGGGCGGAGTGAACCGATCAAGACGTGGGCCCGTGCCTGCACGATTGTTCCTGAGTTCGTGAATGTGACATTCATGGTTCATGACGGTCGGAAGCATGTGAAGGTCGCTGTCACAGAGGATATGGTAGGGCACAAGTTGGGCGAGTTTGCTCCCACGCGGACATTCAAGGGTCACAGCGGAAAGGGCAAGAAGTAGTTTCTTGGAAACACAATGACAAACTTCCACTCAAAACACAAAAATGCACGCATTAGCGCACAGAAGGTTCGCCCTCTGGCTGACCTTGTGCGTGGTATGTACGCCGACGAGGCTCTCGACGCTCTCAAGTACCAACCGCAACGCGGTGCTCGGATGCTTGAGAAGGTGATCAAGAGTGCTGTCGGCAATGCTCAGCAGCCTGAGCAAAATAGCGGTCGCAGTCACCGTATCGAGGAATTGGTTTTGACCGAGGTCTGCGTTGATGGCGGGCCAATGTTTAAGCGGATTCGTCCTCGTGCCCGCGGCAGTGCTTTCACAATCAAAAAACGCAGCAGTCACATTCGCGTCGCACTGACGCCAATCGACGAGCTGTAATTCCGGTAACGATTCCACTTACTCATAATTGACTGAGTCCCAGATGGGTCAAAAAGTTAACCCTATCGCATTCCGAACCGGTGTCACCCGCGGGTGGTCGAGCCGTTGGTACGCATCGAAGCAGGATTTCGCAGACTTGTTGGTTGAAGACCGCAAGCTCCGGAATTTTATTACTAACCATCCGAAGAAGAGCCAGTACCGCAGTGCTGGTATCGACCGAATTGAGATCGAACGGACCCGTGACGAAGTACGTGTCATGATGTTCGTCGCTCGCCCCGGATTGATCATCGGAAAAAAGGGTCAGGAGATTGAGATTCTCCAGGCCGAACTGCAGAATTTGATCGGCCGGAGAATCAACCTGAAGGTTGAAGAAGTCGGTCGTCCTGAGTTGCAGGCTCAGCTAGTTGCTGAGGATATCGCACAACAGCTTGCCAAAAGGTCGAGTTTCAGAAGAACTATGAAACGTTCTCTGGAGCAGACGATGGATGCGGGTGCCAAAGGCATCAAAATCCAGATGGCAGGACGTTTAGGCGGTGCCGAGATGGCCCGTCGTGAGAAGCAGATTGCAGGCTCAATTCCTTTGAGTACTCTGCAAGCAAAAATTGATTACGGATTCACCGAAGCGATGACGCCACAGGGGCACATCGGGATTCAGGTGTGGATAAACCAAGGTACTTACGGAGACGACACCGATGGCGCTGATGCCCAAGCGGGTCAAGCATCGAAAAAGCCAAAGAGGTCGCATAAAAGGTAGCGCAACGCGCGGCAACACGGTCGTCTTTGGTGACTACGGGATCCAGTCCCTGGAGCCCGGTTGGGTTAAAGCCACGACGATCGAAGCCGGACGTATCGCTGCTCAGCAATACGTCCGCGGCGAAGGAAAGCTTTACATTCGAATCTTCCCAGACAAATCAGTTTCCAGCACCCCGTTGGAGACCAGGATGGGTAAAGGTAAGGGTGAGCCGGACTTCTGGGCCGCGGTCGTGAAGCCGGGCACTATCCTTTACGAACTCGGAGGCGTCACGGAACAGCAGGCGAAAGTGTGTTTTGCACGTTTGGCTAGCAAGCTTCCTGTGAAAGTCCGTTTTGTGGAGCGTCGGTCCGCCTAGCGCGGGTGCCGCCCCAAAGGCCGTGGTGCTTGCATCACGGCTGCCGCAATCCTGTGGCTGAATGAATTTTCGGTTCGCACTAAAGACATACAGACATGAGTAGTAACACTGAACTTCGTGAAATGAGCGACGAGCAACTCGACGCGACTGCCAAAGAGGCGGCGCAGACATTGTTTCGGCTTCGTTTTCAATCTCAGTCAGAGAGGTTGAATACACCAAGTGAAATTAGAAAGAACCGCCGGCTGATCGCTCGGATCAAAACGATCCAAACAGAGCGTCAGAAGGCGGCAAGTTAGTAACACCAATCAATACCTACAGTAGAACTCGGGCCTGACTCCATGCCGAAACGTGTTGTTTCCGGAATCGTGACCAGCGACAAGATGAGCAAAACTCGTCGTGTCGAGATTAATCGCTTGGTCAAGCATCCGAAGTATAAGAAATACATTCGCCGTCGTACCGTTTGTTATGCCCACGATGAGGGCAACGACTCAGGTACCGGTGACCGTGTGGAAATCATTGAGTCGGCACCGCTGAGCAAGCTCAAGCGTTGGCGTTTGGTTCGCGTGCTCGAGAAGAGCACCGAAGTGGATGTCGCTGCTTTGCGTGCGGCCCGCAAGGGTGCAACGCAAGCCGAATCGGAAGCGATTGAAGCTGCCCATGCTGGTGATGAAGCTGGT
>CAXGRW010000691.1:0-3169 GCA_964012125.1 uncultured Rhodopirellula sp. | reverse complement strand
CAGTCTTGCAGTTTCACCTGTGGGGGAATTGTATGATGTAGGCCGTCAAGGTGGTGCCGCCCGCCCGGTTAACACAAAGCTCAACAGCGATCTGCGATTCACGGTATTCGGTCCGAGCGGCTTGCTTGAGTCACGTAATGCAACAGCATTAGGCGCGAGGGAGTTCATCTCTGGATTGACGCTAACGGAGACAGGTACTTATTTGGTACAGGTTGCTGGCACGGCAGTGTTAGGGCCGGCGCCTCCCGCGGGTGAACAGACGCCCACACAACTGTACTCACTTTCTATCTCAGATCAGTTGAGTGGCCCGCGATTGATTGCGGTTAGGCCCGACGCTGGTGAATTACTGCTGGAGGGTGAAACCCTTCATACCGCTCCCCAAACATTCAACCTGTTATTCGAAGGTGGAGTGGGGATCGATGAAGCCACAATCAATCCGGACACTATCAAGCTTTTTCGAAGCGGTACTGATGGAACGTTTGGCGATGGCAATGAGATTGAAGTCGACTTGGGTTACGTCGGCCTCGCAGAGCCGGGTAACACCGATCCTGATAATCTGCAGAGAATTGTTGTCCGGGCAGCAAGCAGTGCATCATTCAATGCAAAAGATAGCTCCGTAGCATTTCCAGATGATCTGTATCAGATTCGAATCACTGGATCTGGTGACAGTCCACTCGCTAGTCAGGCGGGTGAGGCTTTTAATGCCGGTGAGGACTTTGAACTGACCTTCCGCCTTGATCGTGGCGCCCAAGTTGTGTCAGTCGTGCCGCAACCTGTGAATCGTAATACACAAGAGTTGGTCTTCAATGGAGCGGATGGTGAGTACCGGCTGGCGTTTGGTGGAGAAGAAACCGAACTGCTGAATGTAGCTGATACTGATGTGCAAATTCTGGACGCATTGAATGCTTTGCCTAATGTGCAACCGGGTGATATTGAAAATGTGGGTGCTCGTACATTTCTTTTCACAGGTCATTTTGCTGGAGAGCAAGTTGAGCTGCTTGAGATAACCGGTCGCACCGGTGTCAGCGGCACCATTGAAGCAATTCGCCTCAATTCTTTGAGTCAAGCGTCAAATCAAATCACCGTTTATTTTGATGATCAAGTGTTGGAAGATGCTCAGGTAACTGATCCGGCCTTCTATCGGATCGTCAACACGAATGTGACTGATGCCGACTCTGATGATCTGACGATGCTGCCTGACAATGTGACTTACGATTCGGTCAACAATAGCGCAATTCTGTTTTTTGCTTCAGATATTCCGGAAGGAAATTATCGACTGGATGTGGGTACTCCACAATTTGATAATTCGACGGCTGCGAACGCTACGCAGGTGGGGTTGCTGACGAATGATCATGATTATGCTGAGTCTGGGTACCTTGGTGACTTCAATGGTGAAAGCACAAACTCGGCAGATATCGATTTTTATGAACTCGACTTGCGTCCAGGAGCCACAGTGCAGGTGGATGTTACTTCGCAAGTGGCTTCACTGGGGTTGCAGGTCCGTTTACTTGACGCGAGTGAGGTCGAGCAAGATCTAGATTTGGCGGCGATTGGTGGGACCGCCAGCATCTCTTTTAATTCTGCCGCTGGTGGAACCTTTTTTGTCGAAGTCACGAGTCCCAGTGGTGATACAGGTCCCTACTCCATCGACCTATCGGTGAGCGGTAGTCCGGTAAACCCTAGTGATGACAACACAACGACATCTGATGCAACCGATTTGGGAAAACTGGGTGCGGCTTCGTTGACGGTTGTTGGAAGCATTGACCCACAGGCCATCCCGTTGCCACCCCGCCCTGGTAGTAGTGATGAACCAGGGCATCGGCAGTTTGTTCCTGATGATGATCATGCTCCAGGGCTTGGGACTGACCCCGTAGCTCCACAAGCGATCGAAAAGGTCGTGTATTACTTCCCCGATACCATGGGAACCGACCCATTGGGGAATGATTATACAAATCTGCTGACGGAGTCTGAGAAGGATATTGCCCGGATGGCGTTTGAGCTATACGGCCGGGTATCCGGTTACGAGTTCATTGAGTCAACCGAGACAACGTTCGGAGCTGCTGCTAATCCGTTTGGAACTCAAGTGACATGGATTGGAAAAGGTGATACGCGATCACTCGTACCCGATGATGATCCCAACGGTGGTACCAGCTGGGGTGGCCCGGGCGGTGTCGTGATGAATGGCAATATTTGGGACAACTCCAATAGGTCGTTCGGCGACGGTTTTTCGCGAGTACTTATTCACGAAATCGGGCATGCGATTGGATTGGGGCACGCTTACGGCATCGCTGCAACGATGGGGCTGAACTACATCACTGACCCTAATGCAGCGGTTTATCCCGGTGATCACGACATCACCCACTTGCAACGATTCGTCCCCTCTAACAGTACCGATGTCGATCTGTACAGTTTCGAGGTGTCAGAGCCAGGCCGCGTTAAAATTGAAACGACGGCGGAGCGACTGAGTACTCCTAGTCTTCTCAATACAGCCTTGAATCTCTATCGGCAGAATGACAATGGCACTGTTGAGCTGGTATCGCAAAATGATGAGTACTTCGGTAACGATGCATTCATTGGCTTTGATGCGGAGCCAGGAAACTATTTCGTCGGGGTTACCAGCACAGGGAACACAGGCTATGACCCGCTCGTGCCGGAGTCTGGTTACGGTGGCTTCACTGACGGTGGTTACGAATTGAAGCTCACGTTCGATGCTGAGAATGTTGAGGGTGCAATCAGGGATACGAATGGAACTGTCTTTGATGGTGATGCTGACGGCAGACCAGGCGGCGTGTTTTCTTTCTGGTTCCAGTCGAGTGACCAAGCGACGACGATTTATGTTGACAAAGTCAATGACACTACTGCCTTGATCGATGGCTCAGGTACCCTTGCCGATCCCTACGACAACCTTGGCTTTGCGCTACGGCAAGCAGGCACTCGGATTGTGATCCCAGCACTTCCCATCGATCAGACTGATTACACGTTTCTGCATGGGCAAAGTTTTAGTGTGAAGGACCCATTGGGTGTGAGCACTACCTTTGTTTTTGGTACTGATCCAGGCGAGATTGATCTGACAGGTGACACCCTGCCCAGTGCGGTGGCTCTGAAATTGGAGGGTGCAATCACCCTAGGCGGATTGACCGCGGCAGCGACGGATAATCTGGTGCAGTTG
>CAXGRW010000690.1:0-3173 GCA_964012125.1 uncultured Rhodopirellula sp. | reverse complement strand
TACTTGACTACTACTTGACTACTACTTGACTACTACTTGACTACTACTTGACTACGAGATTTACCAACCGGCCCGGCACCACGATCTCTTTCACCACTGTCTTGCCCTCAAGCAATGCCTGCACTTTGGGGTCGCTGAGAGCGGCTTTTTGCAAGTCATCTTTGCTGACGTCAGGAGCAACACGAATCTTTGCTTTTACTTTCCCATTCAATTGAACAGGAATCTCAATACTCGACTCGACCAGTGCTTCAGCGTCCCAGGCTGGCCAAGCCTGTTTCGCAATCGACTCCTCGCCACCAAGGATCTGCCATAGTTCCTCGGCGAGGTGGGGTGCGTACGGGTTTAGCAGAACGAGGAACTGCTGCATCGCCTCTTTGGGCCGAGATTTCGCTCGCGTGAAGAAATTGGTGAACTCCATCATCCGCGCAATCGCCGTGTTAAAACTGAGCGACTCAGTATCCTCAGTGACTTTTTTGATCGTGGCGTGCAGCATTCGTTTCTGGTCAGCATCGCATGGCTGATCACAGATTGCGGCAGAAACCACCATCTCATCTGCTTTTGGGTCCACGATCATACGCCAGACACGATCCAGGAAATTCCTGACGCCGCCGACCCCGGTCATTGCCCAAGGCTTGGTTGCCTCCAGGGGCCCCATGAACATTTCATACAGTCGCAGGGAATCGGCGCCGTACTCACGTACAACCTCGTCCGGATTAACGACGTTGCCACGACTCTTCGACATCTTGAACGCACGACTATCAATTCTGATGGCAGGATCGTCTTTCAAGACAAAACCCTCACCTTTCTTTTCGACCTGTTCCTCGGTCAACGTCTTGGAGGTGACAACATCGCCATTTGGCCGCACCCTATCACCGTCAGCATTTCGTTTCACCTCGTTACTTGAAACAGGTTGCCCCGACTCATCAACGTACCCACTGAACTCGACCTCTCCGAGAATCATTCCTTGATTGACAAGTTTACCGAACGGCTCGGGGCAACTGATGTGCCCACGATCGTGCAGAACTTTATGCCAGAATCGTGAATACAGCAGATGTAAAACTGCGTGCTCAGCCCCCCCCACATAGAGATCCACCGGCATCCACGCTTTTTCCAGCTCAGGATCGATCAACGCCTGTTCATTTTTCGGATCGATGTATCGGAGGTAATACCAGCAGGACCCTGCCCACTGGGGCATGGTGTTCGTTTCCCGTCGATAGCGTTTTCCGTCGAGTGTGACGTACAGCCACTCGTCGTCTGCCTTCGCGAGCGGCGGCTCAGGCCGGCCATGCGGCTTGAAGTCCTCAAGCTCTGGAAGGCGTACGGGCAGATCACTTTCAGGCACAGCACGTTTGACACCAGTCAACTCGCCGTCGGCACCAACTTCGTGCAGAATCGGAAACGGCTCGCCCCAGAATCGTTGGCGAGAGAACAACCAGTCACGCAATTTGTAGTTGACTGCTTCAGCGGCACGACCGTCCTTGTTCAACATCGCGGTGACCGCGGTTTTAACAGCGTTGGTCTTCTGGCCGTCAAAATCACCGCTGTTGATTGCGTTTCCTTCAGCGACAAAACAAACGTCGCCTTCCATGATCTCTGCACGCTGCGGATGGTCTTGAGGTGGATCCACCACTGGAACCACTTTCAGATCGAATTGCTTTGCAAATTCAAAGTCACGCTCATCGTGGGCCGGAACCGCCATGATTGCACCAGTCCCGTACCCAGCCAGAACATAATCAGCGACCCAGACAGGAACCTGCTGACCATTGACTGGGTTGGTGGCATGACTACCGGTGAAGACACCAGTCTTTGCACGATCACCATCGGTGCGTTCACGATCACTCTTGAACGAGGCTTTTTCGCAGTAGCTCCGTACCGCATCGCCTTGCTCTTCTGTCGTCAACTGTTCAAGCATCTCATGCTCGGGCGACACCACCATGTACGTTGCCCCAAACAGCGTGTCGGGCCGTGTCGTGTAGACCCTCAGCACAGACGAGTCAGGCTCGGCAGAAAAACCATGCGTCCGACGACTCTCGGCCCATTCGTCGCTGGCTGCCTGATCGCCAACATAAAAATCAACCTCAGCTCCCGTGCTGCGTCCAATCCAATCACGTTGTAATTTTTTGATACCGATGGGCCAATCCACATCATCCAACCCATCGAGCAGTCGTTCAGCATACGAGGTGATTCGTAGCATCCATTGCCGCAAGGGAATGCGCTTGACCGGGTGACTTCCGCGTTCGCTTTTTCCATCTTGTACTTCTTCATTGGCAAGCACCGTCCCCAGCGCAGGACACCAGTTGACCAACGCATCGTCCTGATAGGCCAACCGGTGCTGATCCTGATATTTGCCCACCGCCTCAACGCCCTCTGCTTTTACCTCTGCGGGGATCGGCAGTTCAGCGATTGGGCGTCCTTTCTGCGCATCAAGATCGAACCACGTGTCATACAGCACCAGAAATATCCACTGAGTCCAGCGGAAATAATCTTCGTCGGTGGTCGACACCATACGGTCCCAGTCGTAACTGAACCCGAGCATTTTCAACTGCCGGGTAAAGTTGTCGATATTTCGTTGGGTCTGAATCCGCGGGTGCTCACCCGTTTTGATCGCGTGCTCCTCGGCAGGCAATCCAAATGCATCAAACCCCATGGGATGCAAAACCGTTTCTCCACGAGCACGGGCAAACCTGGCAACAATGTCAGTTGCCGTGTAACCCTCGGGATGCCCGACATGCAAACCATCACCGCTCGGATAGGGAAACATATCCAGGATGTAGCGTTTTTTTTCTCCTGCGTCCTGCGGCGTCCTGAAAGTGGAATGTTCGTCCCAGTATGCCTGCCAACGGGGTTCTATTTCGGAAGGGTTGTATCGAGGCATGGCTATCAGACGCAGGTAGGGGAAACAAGCAAGAGCCGAGATTCTAGATGGTCAGACGATGACGGAAACCCGGGACAGTACGGCAGGTGTGAGAAAAAACAGTTGCGGGGCCACCAGTTACCCCGCAAAAACAGGGTCAAGCGGTCTAAACAACGCGATCTTAATGTTTTGGCTGAGCGAACAGAGCTCAGTGAAATACACTGATTGAAACGGGCTGGCAGCCCCAGCTTCAGTGAACAGGGCTCAGTGAACAGGGCTCAGTGAACAGGGCTCAGTGAACAGGGCTCAGTGAACAGGG
>CAXGRW010000689.1:0-3174 GCA_964012125.1 uncultured Rhodopirellula sp. | reverse complement strand
CTTCAGGTGGCTGATACACCATGGCATGCATCAAGCCATCAAAGCGTTCGATATGGCGAAACAACTCGTCTTCGACCCAATCCACCCACTCCTGCGTTTTGGGTGCTGACAAGGACGAGTACCCTGAAGTTGAACCAGCGTTTTGCTGAGCATCTTTGATTTCGGTGACAAGTTCCTCACACCACGAGTCGATGGCGACCGCATTCGCTCCCAGTGCGATCAACTTGGCGGCATCAGCAGCCGACACTTCACCTGGCACGACCCATAATGGCAAGTGTTCACACTGCTGATCGTCCATCATCGCACGTGTTTGCTTGACGCAATGCGCCAGCTCCAATGCGCTCAGATCAAGCTCATTCAATCTCAAGATAACACCGTCGGGTTGGCTACTCAGAACCGCGGGCAGTTCTTCGTTCAGACGATAAGGAGCCATCGAAACGAAGACAGCGGCATCCCCTGCCAACAAACGCAATTGATTGAGTTTTCCTTTGAGCTTCTCAAGACCTTCAACATCAGGAGGGAACGAAGCCGCCGGAACCCAGCCTCCTCCCGCAAGTGGCGATTCTGCATGAGTTGCCTCCCACCGCCCAATTTCCTCTGGTGTGTACGCAAACCGGCCTGTTGGATTCCGCCGCATGGCAAGTCGCACATCGACGACAGCGGGGCCATCAAAATCTCGGTCGCTCAAGCCGTAACGTTCAGGACGGTAGGGAATGATTCGCGGCAAATCCTCTGTCGCTTCCACCTGCATCCCGATCGCTTCCCCAGAACTGGCCCCATGTAATTCAGGATCGTCATCTGCACAGGCGAGGTCGCTACGCAACGCACTGACAAGCACTCCCAATCGAGCAACCGCAGCAGCAATCGAGTCAGCCGAATCAATTTCGACCTCTGACCATGGTGGGTCATACCAGAACAGTGGCAATTTCAATGAAACCGGATCTCCATTGGTCCGTTCGATTTGTATTGATCTATCTTCCGCGGGCGCACCCACCCAAGGTGTATCCATTGGTGGTGGCAGAAAACAGATTTTTTCCAGGCGTTCATTCATCGATTCAATTCCAATGCCGGCGTGCATTCCCAAAGTCGTTTTAAGATTCGTTCCGCTATCGCCAATTCGGATTCAGTTCCCCACGCTCATTTGCTTCAGCTTCCAGCATTGCAACTGGCACGATGCGACGAAACTCTTTTGCGTCACCACGAATCGACGCATTGATTAGTAGCAGCCCCAAACGCAATTGCTCACGTTTTCGAAGGGGAGCATCCGTCACTCCTGCAGCAAAACTTGCGGCAGCGCCTCGAATGAACACCGTCGCGTTACTCATCGCATCACCAAGGTTATGACCAGCATCTCCGCCGATCACGATCATCCCTCCCAACGCGCCAACACCTGCCTCGTCACCAACGTCACCCCGAACAAAAACACCTCCACCTCGCATCGCGGCTCCACAACGATTACCAGCGTTTCCATAAATCGCAAGTGTCCCGCCTCTCATGGCCGCTCCAGCACCAACACCAGCGTCACCGCGCACGCGAACCGCACCGCTGATCATCCCCTCGGCTACACCATTGCCGACCGCACCTGTCATTCGAATGTCAGCCTGCTTGTTGTAGGCAAATGCGTAATCACCAAGAGGCCCTTCCATTTTGATCCGTATCGGGTGATCCAAACGCATCAGCACGGCATCCTGCCCAGCCGAACCATGAACATCAATCTGAGTCAATTGCTCATCATTGTCACCAATTGGAATTTCATGGATCGCCTTGTGAAGTTGCTGAGCGTCCAGATCCAGTGACAGCCCATTGAGGAGGGTGCGAGACAGAGAGTCACGTCCCCCGACTGTCGACTTAATATTTGGCGATTGATTCATGATTGGCTCAGGGTTCGTTTACTTTTTAGCCAATGGCTGGGGACCGGGGTTAAAACCGGAGTCTTGAAAAGGTGTGTGCGGAGCAAGCGAAGCGGTAAAATGCGGGAGTAAGATATTCGCAAAACGGGGTAGAGGACATTCAACGGTGGAGGGAACCGTTTTCGCTTCGTCCTCTAACTGGACAACACTTCGCGAACAATGCCCTCCAGTTTAACTGCTGCAGAAATTCCCGCCTCCAGCACTTCCGAATGATCCGCCTTGTTTGGTTGATCGGGATTCGCCACGTTGCTCACCATCGAAAGTCCCAAGATCCGCATTCCTGCAGCAGAACCTGCCAATACCTCCGGAACGGTGCTCATACCTGCCACATCAGCGCCGATCCGCCGCATCATTCTATACTCGCTGCGAGTCTCGTAGTTAGGACCCAACGTTGCCAGATATGTCCCTGGATAGACGTTAAATCTATCTCTCCTACCGACTTGAAAGGCGATTCGTGACAATTCCGAGTCATAAATCTCGCCTCCCCGCATCAAACCTGGGCACTCCGCATCAAATTTCGTTTGACGCTCTGGGGCTATGCGGAGCTGGCTGGATTTCTGATCTGCTTTCGAATCAGAGGTTTGCAATCCTCCTGATCCTCTGAAATCGCAACATCCCATGAAATTCAAGTGATCACGAATCACAACAATATCACCCACACGGAATTTTGGATTCACGCCCCCCGCTGCATTGCTAACGATCAACCGATCGGCACCAAGTCGAGCCATTAACTTGACTGGGAACGCAACTTGTTCATTCGACCAGCCTTCATACCGATGAAAGCGGCCCGCCATCGCAATGACCGGCGAAGCCTCGATGGCCCCAAGAATCAACTCACCTCGATGCCCCCCCGCAGACGAGACGCCAAAGCCTGGTATGTCCCCGTAACTCAACACGACGGGATCATGGATTTGGTCTGCCATGCCTCCCAACCCACTACCAAGAATGATTCCTGTCGCAGGACGCTGTCCACCTCCTGCATCGCCACACTTGCGGATCACGAAATCGACTGCTTGTTGAAGCAGTTGACCTTCCTGATTCGCTGAATCTACAGTTGGTGACTTTGTGCCCATCGGCAATCAAGCCATCCTGTTGTGACTGAACTCTTTCACAATCCCATCCACGACTGCAATCAACTTTGGAGTCGCCTCATTCGCAACCGCAATGATCTCTTCAACGTTAGACGGTTTTAATGCATCCGGCAGGCACATATCAGTCACAACACTGAGTCCAACGGTTTTCAAACCGCAGTGAACAGCAACAA
>CAXGRW010000688.1:0-3177 GCA_964012125.1 uncultured Rhodopirellula sp. | reverse complement strand
TCCCTACCAAACTCAGAATTGCGAATCGGACAGCATCCTTATTAAGCAAACTGCAAACGAGGGTCGTCCAAGCCAAGACGCTTCATTTTTTTATAGAGGGTCGTACGATTGATATCTAATGCATCAGCCGTTGAGGCACGATTCCAATTGTGAACTCGCAGAGATTGCAGGATAATTTCACGCTCTGGACCTTCGAGCGCTTCGCGAAGCGTCTTTCCGTTGATCTCATTGGGAAGTGTTTGAACAGGCAGAGCATTCACGACAATCCCGCCGAAGTCTGAGGCACTACTTCCGCTGATTTCAGGTGGCAAATCCTCCATCGTCAAACTTGCATCACGTGACAGTAGGACCGCACGCTCAACGACATTTTCCAGTTGCCGAACGTTACCTGGCCACGAATAACCTTGCAACGCTGACATCGCTGTTGAGTCAAAACCATCGATTTGTCGACCACAAGTCTCGGACGCCTCACGAAGAAAATGGTCGACCAGCAGAGGAATATCGCCTACCCGCTCTCGTAGCGAAGGTAAAACGATGTTGACCACATTGACGCGATAAAACAGGTCCTGACGAAAGTCTCCGTCCGCAACTGATTTTGCCAAATCTTCGTTGGTGGCCAATATCACCCTCGTCTCGACGGATTCCGTGACGGTACCGCCCAATGGCTCAAATTGAAATTCCTGTAGAACACGCAACAGTTTCACCTGCATCGCAGGGGTCGCGGTAGCGATTTCATCTAGAAAGAGTGTTCCACCATCTGCCAATTTAAATTTACCTGCTTTGTCCTGACTGGCACCAGTAAAAGCCCCCGAAACGTGCCCAAACAACTCGCTCTCGAGCAGAGTATCAGGCAGAGCCCCGCAAGCTACCTCAACGAACGGTCCGCCCCGTCGGGCACTTCTCGCATGAATCGCTCTGGCAATCATGCTTTTTCCAGTCCCATTTTCTCCCGTGATCAGCACTGAAGCCTTGGCATCCGCAACACTGTCGATGACATCAAAGATTTTCAACATGCGGTAATCATGACTGAGAACATTCTCCAGTCCACTGCGGCGATCAAGCTGCTCGCGAAGCGATGCATTCTCTTTCGAAATTTCACTTTGCGTCACAGCACGCTGAATCGCGAGAGTCAACTCATCGTCAATCAGTGGCTTCGTTAACAGGTCAAACGCTCCCACCCTCGCGGCCTGCACAGCAGTCTCGGGTGTAGCATATCCCGTGACGACCAACACCGAGGAATCAGGAAAATTCTGGCTGGTGTAAGCAATCAGTTCAAAACCATCTTCGGCTTCCAAGCGAAGATCTGTGATAACCAGGTCGAACGTCTCCTGCTGTAATGCGGCCTTCGCCTGGCCGAGAGTGGAAGCCGTTTTCACCTCGTGAGACATCTCCCGCAACCATTGAGCCATGGACTCAACCAAATGTTGATCATCATCAACTAATAGGATCGACGCAGAATCAGGCATGACAGGATTGTTCAGGGATTATTCAAGGATTAATCAAGGATTGGCAAACAAGAGCGGAGGACTGTCCATGAGATTCAACAATCTGCGAGACATTTCGTTCGTCGCACAACGCAACGACCAACACCCTTGCCTACGAGTATTTAGGTCACGAATTCGCAATCGTCAACAAATCTCTTGCATTCGGGACTGTCCAACGCACATCCCCCCCCACCCCCCTGAAGCGGCAACTCGCCAACCCCCGAAAGAAGACGCAACCACCTTGTCACAAGGGATTTAGCGAACCAAGGTCACTTGTCAAATCCGCCCACATCTGGCAGACTCCCGCGGAAGTGAGCACCCCCTAAGTTGCTGAAAATCGTGCATGCTCACACCAGAGCATCACGATCAGCACACGGGATACCTGTAACGGTGAATCACCGCTTCCACTTTGAAAATCAAACCAGCCCGAAGCTTCGCGATTGATTTTTGACTGACGCATTGTGTGTGCCGTCATTGCGACCTGCTTGAGGCAGAGTGCCGGACATACACATCGACAAGACGGCGGTTGTGGATTCTTGCCGGTATCTGGCGTTTAACACGCACGGGGAGGCATGATTGGAGGTCCAAATCACCCGTTATGATGTCAGGGGCTGTGCGCCGTGTCTTGGAATGTACTGATTGTAGATGGTCATGAAGTCGCCCGCGAAGGCGTGAGCTGGATTCTTAACACCTCCCCGTTCCAGGTTACTGGTTCAGTACCGACCGCCGCAGAGGCTTTAAAGTGTTTGGAAGAGAAAGCAATTGACCTTGTCCTGTTGGACATACGACTTTCCGACGGCAGTGGCCTGAAATTACTGGAACAGATTCGCAAATCGCACCCAGCCGTACCAGTTGTCATCTTCAGCGCCTACGAGAACCCAACCTACATTGCCAGAGCCGCTACTTTGGGTGCTGCGGATTATCTGCTGAAGAATATTCCGTCAAAAACACTGTTGAACACTCTGCAGCACATCGCGACGGGCAATACTGCTGATGAGGAAAGCCTCTTGTGCCTCATTCAGAAAACCATGCAGGAAACCGTCGATGTACGGATGCTGCCGTCCGATTTCCCGCTAACAGCGAGAGAGACACAAGTCCTGCGCCACATTGCTCTCGGCCTTAGCAACAAAGAAATTGCCAAGTCACTCTGCATCAGCATTGAAACGGTCAAAGAGCATGTTCAACATGTGCTGCGAAAAATCAATGCAGCCGACCGTACAGACGCAGCGGTCAGAGCAATCAAGTCCGGGATACTGGCCTGAGTCTTCATTGACCACCGGCACTCTCGGATAGAAAGATCAGTCGCGGACGAGTTGCCGCGACAACCACCTCACCTCAAACGGCATCGACGTTTACCCCAGGTTCAAGCGAAGCCTGCATTAAGCATTAGGCTCGAGCACCTCGCACCCAACCCACGGTTGAAGCACTTTGGGTACGCTGATGCGACCATCTGGGAGCTGATGATTTTCGAGGATGGCGATCATGGCTCGCCCTGTCGCAACTGCGGTCCCATTCAACGTATGCACAAATTCAGTGCCTTTCTGTCCCGTTTTCTTGGACCTGACTCCTAAACGTCTTGCTTGGTAATCCGTGCAGTTACTTGTACTCGTGACTTCACCCCAAGCACCACCGTCACCACGCCCTGGCATCCACGCTTCGAGATCAAACTTTCGGTAAGCCGGCCCACCAAGAT
>CAXGRW010000687.1:0-3181 GCA_964012125.1 uncultured Rhodopirellula sp. | reverse complement strand
AGGAACTGACCTGCAACCAGCTTCGCCTCCCAACCACTACTTTTCTCCCGGAGCGCCTCGTTGATGTTCGATGCTTGCGGAATGCTTCCCAGTTTTGCGTCTCTTCCACAGCTGCCTTTTTCGCATCCATTATCAAGGTCGCTCGCGATCATGATGGTCATGCTCGCAGCTATGATTACTTACACCCCTGCGTTTGCGCAGGACGCGGCAGATGAATTCGGTGGAGCCGAAGAAGATGTCGTTGAGGTTGTTGAGGAACCAGCTGCACCGGCTGCCGATAATGCCGACGCGGGTGCTGGTGGTGGCAGCAAAGCTGACCAGAACCTGTTGAGTTGGACGATCAGTTCCCTCGGGTGGGGATATCTGTTGGTCTTCCTCGCGCTCTCCGTCACACTCGTCTCGCTCTTTGTGATGAACATGTTGGCAGCACGGCGAGACACTTTATGCCCACAAGAACTTGTCGACGCATTCGAAGAACGCTTAAACGAAAAAGACTTCCAAGGTGCGTACGACATGGCTCGCACCGATGAGTCGGTTCTGGGTCAGGTGCTTTCAGCCGGCCTGGCAAAGTTGTCACGTGGCTACGGCAAGGCGATTGAGGGGATGCAAGAAGTCGGTGAAGAGGAAAGCATGAAACTTGAGCACCGTCTCAGTTACATGGCCTTGATTGGTAACCTTAGCCCCATGATCGGTTTGTTTGGTACGGTCCAAGGTATGATTGCATCGTTCCAAGTCATCGCTCTCGGAGGGGCTTCGCCAAAGCCGGCTGAGCTCGCAGAAGGTATTTCTACCGCGTTGTTTACAACGCTCGTTGGGCTCGCTGTGGCGATTCCTGCGATTGCTGCCTACAACATCATTAGGAACCGTGTTTCTCGTTTGCTCCTCGAAGTTGGTGTCACAAGTGAGAACCTCATGAGTCGGTTCGAAGATGTTCAGCCTCAGGGGGCAAAGAACTAAATGAAGGTCAAGTCAAAGAAAGTCGACTTGGCTGAAGGTGACCTGACGCCAATGATCGACATGGTGTTTCAGCTGATCGCGTTCTTCATGGTTCTGATCAATTTCGCGCAGACTGAGTCCAATGATCGCGTCAAATTACCCAGTAGCCAGTTGGTGAAGCCACCTGAAGTACCTTTGGAGTTTCCCATCATTCTGCATGTCGCGCAGGATGGTGAGATCATTCTCGGAGGCGATGACTACACCGCAGAGACATTGCGAGTTGGTTTGCAAAAAGAATTGGCAGTTATCAAAGCAGAAGGCAAAACAGTTGAAGACGCCAATGTTGTCATCCGAGCTCACAAGGACACATCTGCGGGAGATGTACAGGAAGTGATTCGAGTTGCCCAAGAACAACAGCTTGAAAACTTTGCGTTACGCGTGAAGGAGGACAACTCGTGAAAATCCGAAATCGTGGAGATGCGGAAAAGAGTGGCTTGAATATGACCAGCATGATTGACGTTGTCTTTCTGCTGCTCATCTTCTTCGTCATGACCTTCAAAATTGTGGAACTCGAGGGCGACTTCAGTGTTCGCATGCCATTGGCTGGAAGCGATTCCATGACCATGGATCCGACAGACTTGCCCTTGAAATTAAGGCTGCAGGCTGATGAGAACGGCAAGCTGACTACGATGTCACTCAATGAAATCAATTTGGGCACAGATTTTGATCAGTTGCGTGCGAATGTGGTCGAACTGATTGGCACCACTGCTCCTATCGAGGGTGAGGATGGACCTGAGATTGAGATCGATACAGACTACAATCTTCGTTATGAGTACGTAATTCGCTCAATTACTGCGGTAAGTGGGTACAAACAAGGCAACGAAGTTGTCAAACTGATCGAAAAGATCAAGTTTGCCAAACCACGCCGATAGCCTGTGATTCTGCTACTCGATAATTACGACTCCTTCGTCCACAACCTCGCCCGTTATTTCAGGCGGCTAGGTGCTGAGACAGTCGTGGTCCGCAGCGATCAGATTGACCGCCACGAATGTCAACGCCTTGCTCCATCAGCCGTCGTTTTGTCTCCGGGCCCTAAGGGGCCCTTCGAAGCGGGCTGCTCGGTTGATGTGGTTCGAAATCTTGATGTTGAGATACCTATTCTTGGCGTCTGTCTTGGGCATCAGGCTATTGCGGCCGCTTTCGGTGCAACCGTCAGTCCTTGTCCTCCGAGGCATGGCATGGCTAGCCCTGTGACGCATGGTTCTGCCGGCTTGTTCGCCGGTCTTCCCACCAGCATCAATGTGGGAAGGTATCATTCACTGGCTGTCGATGAAGACAGCTTGCCTACCGAGTTGGTTGTGACGGCCCGCAGTCAGGATGATGGGGTGATCATGGGAATTCAGCATGTCACGCGACCAGTGCATGGGGTCCAGTTCCACCCGGAGTCGGTGCTGACGGATGATGGGATGGCTGTGCTTGAGAATTTTATTGTGGTGGCAAAACGTAGAGAGCTGCATCATTCACAGCATGCGAGAAAAGAAATGCGGCCCAAAGCACTTCGTGATTCGACACGTGGGGAATTTGCCTCGTGATCCTTGAAGCGATCGTGACATCGATCGATTTGAATGGAACAGTCAATCTGGCGCCCATGGGACCAGTGGTAGCTGATGATTTTGGTGAGCAGAAAACGCCGGAAAAATTGGTTCTTAAACCGTTCCGTTCATCACTGACCTATCAAAACTTGATGGCTACTGGAAAGGCTGTAGTGCATGTTACCGATGACGTCAGCTTGATCGCTCGGACCGCCGTTGGGAAACTCAGTACCAGCGAGATCGCCGGTCTTGTGAAGCAGTGGGAAGATTCTGAATGGTGGCGTTTGCGAAGTTGTCATCGCTGGATGGCAGTACAAGTGGAGACGGTTTCAGAAGGACAGTCTCGTGTTGAAATGGATTGTCGCGTCGTTCACTCTGAAATCGAGAAACCTTTTTTTGGTTTCAATCGCGCAAAGTTCGCTGTGATCGAAGCTGCTATTCTGGCAACGAGAACACATCTGCTGTCTGCCGATCAAATTCAGGAAGAATTAGATCGTTTGCAACCGTTGATCGATAAGACAGGCGGTCAGACTGAACGGACAGCGTTTGATTTCCTTCGAAAGACAATCGATGAACGCATCGCAAACCATTAATTCACCTGACTCTGATGGCGATGGTTTCACGGTGCGCGTTTGTACTGGTTCTCGTTTGCA
>CAXGRW010000686.1:0-3182 GCA_964012125.1 uncultured Rhodopirellula sp. | reverse complement strand
GCCTTAGCACAAACGACCTTGCTTCCGATCTTATTTTGGGCTGAATAGCTTTGAACGATACGCTTCTGGTCACCGGGCAATTAGTTGTCGGTTTATTCTTGCTGGTAGGCGGCGGTGAATTGCTGGTGCACGGTGCCTCGGCAATGGCAGCGACCTTCCGCATTTCACCTCTGGTGATTGGTTTGACCGTTGTTGCGTTTGGAACCAGCGCGCCTGAACTGGGTGTGAGCCTGCAAGCCGCGTTAACCAACAATGCAGATGTGGCTGTTGGCAATGTCATTGGCAGCAACATCATCAATATTTTGCTGATCCTTGGAACGTCAGCTCTTGTCACGCCGCTGCTAGTCAGCAGCCAATTGATACGCATCGACGTCCCGCTCATGATCGCTGCATCATTGGCGATGTGGGCTGTCGCAGCAGACGGAAACATCGCTCGATGGGAAGGCGTGCTACTGTTTGTCGCCTTGCTTGTTTACATTTTGTTCTGCATCCGCAAGAGCCGTAGCGAAGAACAGAAGGTAGTTGATGAATTCGCGCAGGAGTACTCAAAATCAGTCAACGGCTGGATCGCCATTCTGAAACAAATTGCGTTGATCATCGCTGGGTTGATCCTGCTTGGCTTGGGTTCCAACTGGCTTGTAGATGGTGCGGTAACCGTTGCAACTCGTCTCGGAGTTGACGAACTACTGATTGGTCTGACCATCGTCTCCATTGGCACCTCGCTCCCCGAGGTCGTGACATCAGTGGTCGCAAGTTACCGTGGCGAACGGGACATTGCGGTGGGTAACGTAGTAGGGAGCAATCTGTTCAACATATTGTGCGTGCTTGGGCTGACGGGAGTGGTGTCCCCCACCGGCATCAACATCACAGAAGAGGCGATCCTTTTCGATATCCCGATCATGGTAGCCGTGGCCGTTCTGTGTTTCCCCATCTTTCTATCCGGTAATGTGATCCGGAGACACGAAGCAGCACTGTTCCTGATCTACTACGGTATTTACACAGGTTTTTTAATTGCGGAGGCGAACAACCCGGACTTGAAAGAACGATTTGGCAGCGTCGTCCTTTACGGAGTTCTTCCCCTGACGGCGTTTGCACTTTTCATCTCATTGGGCAAACACCTGCTGGGCAAGAACCCTCCGGACCCGAGCATAGAAGCAGCAGCCGAATCAGGCGGTGCAACGGCTGTCCACAGCAAGCCGACTGCCCACGAATCAACAGCGGAAAACACAGACCCAGAGTGATCTGCAGCCAGCTTAGACTACGGTCCCCGCGAATCACGGGTAGCATCGAATGATGCAAATCTGACCAAGCGTTTGCAAAGACACCGTCTGCTCCCCAAACCATTCACAATTCGCTCTCTAAGTGCGCAGAGCGTAAAGGTTTTAGTCAGGCTAGCGTCCGCCGCTAGTTAACGTACTCTTCTTCCTCGTCGCCCGTTGGACGCGAAATTTCGCCGCTGTCTTCGAGTTGTCGCACCACATCAACGATTTTCTGCTGCACAGACTCAACTTCGCTGACTCTCACGCTACCCAGATATTCCATTTCTTCTTTGAGATTCTCAGATGCCCGAGCACTCATGTTCCTCATGATTTTCTCTTGCAGAACGTCGCTTGCACCTTTAAGAGACATCGCCCACTGCGCGGTTTCAACATTCTTCAGCAACGACTGAATATCTCGATCAGCAAGTTTCGAGATATCTTCGAACACGAACATCAGCCGGCGAATTTCCTCTGACAACTCTGGATCCTCGCGTCCAATCGAGTCCATGATCGTGCGTTCTATGGATCGCTCGCAAACGTTCAGAATTTCCGCAACGCTTTCCACACCACCCGCGTTGCTGTGCTTCTGATTCACCATGCTGCTCAATCGCATCTCGAGGCCGAACTCAAGCTCACTGACCGCCTCGGGACTCGTACGTCCAATCGCAGCAACTCGACGAATCACTTCCAGTTGATTGTCGGGATCAAGCCCAGCAATCACTTCGGCTGCATAGTTACTGGGAAAATGGCTCAACATCAAGGCGATCGTTTGCGGGTGCTCGTCACCAATGAATTGCAGCAGGGTTTGGGGCTCCACCTTTTTGATGAAGCTGAATGGCATCGCTTCGATCGTTTGCTGCAAGTTACCAATCAGCTCGCCTGCATCACGCCCCAATGCCTCTTTGATCAGCTCCTTGGCTCGCTCCAAACCACCAGGACTGGCGTACAACGAGCTTGCTTTGCTGGTGAGAAAGTCGGCGATGACGATCTCCTGGTCGTCGCCACCCACCGAATCGATCTGGGCAATCATGATGCTGACTGCCTCGATGTAACTGGGAGGCAATTGCCCCAGCACTTGAGCGGCATTCTTCGTAGGCATACTCATCAGCAGAATGGCTGCTTTTCGTAAGCCGTTTTCATCAAAATTAGGCATATTGTTGCCGTCGTTCCGGAGTGGAATTGCGCTGACTTCAGAATCTTAATGGTGACCCACTAATGCGTTTAGTGATTTATCGGCGGCTAGGCCTCGCCGCCGACTTAGGCCCGATGAGAATTCCAATTGTGACGATAAGATGGATCGCAAACCCTGCCATTGATCACGCAGCAAGTGAAGAAAAACCACACACAGGCTACCGTTGCACGGTTGCCACAATCCGAAACGCGTAACCGCTAACGGCAGAGCTGGGCGTCTCCGCTGTGCCCCCAAAAGCTGTGCCCCCAGACAGTGCGACCTAAGCGAGCCGGCCCCCTCTCCGGAAGCCGAACATGCGGAAAACCGGTGGTAGGCAGATTAAAAGGTGCCTGCGGTGATTAGGAGACATATTGGGGAGACAGTGCTGGGAGAAAGTGGCGTTTGGCAATGAGGAGCGATCAGGTGAAGCTGGCAGCTGAAATGGACGATGTTAGGCGAAGAACCAACCGGTAAATTCATGTAAAAACCTGTAAAACAGCATTTTTGGCTGCACACCGGCAACCAAAAAAGCAGCTTTGAAACGTTTAATTTGGCCGCATTAGGTGGTGACTTCAGGCGTAAATCGGGTAAATTCCGTGAGTGAAGGCAAGAGTGAAAAGCCAATGCGATGCCATCTAGAGCACGACTTTGGCGAGTTCTGCGAAGGTTAAAGCATTAGGACTTCCCAAGTTTGGGCGGCTCCGCTATCCTTCCGCCTTCGTAAATGCACCGTAGATATAGATTTAACGACA
>CAXGRW010000685.1:0-3182 GCA_964012125.1 uncultured Rhodopirellula sp. | reverse complement strand
ACATCACTGCTTTGTTGTGACGCGTAACCAACACCCCTTGCGGCAGTGGAGACGCTGGTGCGACGTCCTCCCATGAATCCTCCCAGTAGTGCACCGAGGACAGAGGATCCCGCAGATATCATTGATGAGCGGCTTTGGCTTTTTTCACGTTCCAGCCGATCCTGCCCCGTTCGAATCTTCTTTTCGAGGGCCTCCAATTTGCCTTGGTATTTATCTCGCAGTTTTGCTGTTTTTTCATCTCGTTCCTCGCGGAATTTCTGCGTGAAATATGCAATCGCGTCCGCTTGGTCTCCGAGGGGCGCTGTCCCTTTGACGAGGTTTGATTTGTAGAGCGTCACATCGCAGTGCCGATACAGGAATTCTTTGTATTGTGACCGGTAAGTTCGATACTTGCCTTTGTTCACAAGTTCACCGGGGAGCGCGGCAAACGTGAATCCCTCTTCAGCGGCTTCAAGCAGGTCAATATCCAAGCTCGCAGGCTCACTGCTTTCCCAGTCGTCTTCGGGGAAATCGGGCATGCAATTAATGACATATTTTGCGTCCTGCCATTGATCCAACGATGCTGTTTTTCGAATGAAGTGTAAGGCACCCTCGCAATACAGAGTTGGTCGATAAATCAGTTTTGCGTTGGGACTGCTACGCAGGTTGGTCCCTGAGAAGCGTTCGGTGATGCCTGCGGGAACGGCAGGACGACTTTCGGCTGGCGATGAGGTATTGGAATTGGTGGACTTCGGTTGATGATCATGATTGGTCGCTTTCGAGTCGTCGGAATCTGCTGCGACTGTGTTGCCTTGTGCTTTCAGGGACTCTAGCCGTTCTTTTTTATTCGCCATGAGGCGACTGATCTGTCCTCGTGCCAATGGCCCGGCGAGATAGGACATCGCCCAACGCGTCTGGAATACACGAGGTTGATGTTCGTGGACATTGTTCATCAGGAATACGCGACTGCCCAGGCCAGCGAGTATCTGTTCCATTTCCTGGCGATCAAAAGTCTGGCCGGCCTGCCCTGCTGCTCCTTCCAGTCCTTCAAGAACTCGCGCTTTGTCCCGTTCCGTTTGCAAGCGACCCAGAAACCAGGTGCCGATGTTAGACAAGCCTTTGTAATCAAGATCGACTGGGTTTTGAGTCGCAAGTGTGATTCCCAACCCAAAAGCTCGTGCTTGCTTGAGCAGTGTCAGCATGGGTGGTTTGGAGGGAGGATTTTTGACGGGTGGAAAGTAGCCTGCAACTTCATCCATATAAAACAGAGCTCTCAGAGAGCTTGTGCCGGTTTGTGCTCGAACCCACGCAAGAAGTTCGTTGAGCAGTATGGTGACAAAGAACATTCGTTCATTGTCGTTGAGGTGCGCGATCGACAGAATCGAGATGCGAGGTTTTCCGGTTGCTGATTGCAGCATGCTTTTGATTGATAATGAATCGCCCTCCATCCATGAGGCGAATGCTGGTGATGCCAGCAGGTTGTTGAGTCGCATCGCGAGTTTGTTTCGTGCATCGGCTGACATAAAGGAATCAAGATCAACCACTCCGATTCGATCGATCGGTGGCTTTTGAATCAAACGGATCAGCTGTCCGATGCCAACGTTTTTTCCTTCCTTCCATTGTTTTTGTAGGATGGAAGACAGCAGGATATGCTCAGGTGATGTCATGGGGTCAGCATCAATCCCCATCAGTGTCAGTAATCCAGAGACGGCTCCGGTGATCTTGTCACCTAACAGTTCGGCGTCGTCTCTTGCTTCGGCCGGTGGAGCATCGAAGTTTTTCAATACAGTCATTGGCAGTCCGATATTACTGCCTGGGGTATAGATCGAAATGTCGACGGCATCTTGGAGGCGTTGAATACGATCTGCATCCTGCCCCCACGACTGAAGTCCTTCACGCCATTGATCGGCTGTGTCGGATGCTAGTTGCTCGACACTGACTCCCTTTCGTTTCGCTTCGCCTTCGTCCAGCCAGGGCTGGAAATCGTCTGGGTTGAGGTTCGGAAATGTCAGCAGCAGGTTCGCCAAGTCTCCCTTGGGATCAACGCAGATGATGGGAACTCCATCGAGAGCTGCTTCTTCTAGCAGGGAAATACAGAGTCCCGTCTTTCCGCTACCGGTCATGCCAACACACATTGCATGGGTGCAAAGGTCTTTGGCATCGTACATCAGTAGATCGTCTGTCATTTCCCGCTTTGCGAGATCGTACTCACGACCCAAATAAAAGGCAGCCAGTTTTTCAAAAACGTCAGGAGATGGGGTAGTCATAAAAAATCGATGCAGGCACTGGGGCGGACGTCTCGTATCTCAGCGATCATTATTTTAGCGCTGATCGCATTGCAAAGGCCGATCATACAACAGAATTCGACCTTCTATGTTTTAACGCATCGCTGGGCGGTCGCAGATGCGGGGCAACAGCGCTATGATAGGAACTGTCTGCAATATTCTCGAGGGAAAGTTATGCTCGATCTTTACGACAAGATTCAAGAAGCCTGTACTAAAATTCGTCGCGAGTTCAGTGATAAGCCGAGGGTGGGTATCATTCTGGGTACCGGGCTGGGCGACATTGTCGAGGAACTTGAGGTCGAAGCGACACTTGACTACAAAGATATTCCGCACTTTTTGACCTCGACGGCGACAAGCCATCGAGGGCGACTGGTATGCGGGCGTTTAGCCGGCGTACCCGTCGTGGCCATGGAGGGCCGCTTTCATCTTTATGAAGGGTATTCTTTAAAAGATATCACTTTGCCAGTCAGGGTATTCAAAGAACTCGGCGCCGAGTTGATGATCGTCAGCAATGCTTGCGGTGGCTTAAACCCCTACTTCGATGCAGGTGATTTGATGGTGATCGAAGATCAAATCAATCTGTTGGGGGATAACCCACTGATTGGGATCAACGATGACCGATTGGGACCACGATTTCCTGACATGTGCGAGCCCTACGATCAGCAGTGGATTGATCGTACGATGAAGATTGCCAGAGAACGTGACATCAATATCCACAAGGGAGTTTTCGTCGCTGTCGCAGGACCCAACCTGGAGACTCGAGCTGAGTACCGATACTTGAGAATGATCGGGGCAGATGTGGTCGGTATGAGCACGGTTCCCGAGGCAATTGTTGCTGTTCACTGCGGTTTGAAAACCGTTGGACTCAGTGTTGTTACTGATATGTGTCTGCCCGATGCATTAAAACCGTCTAACGTT
>CAXGRW010000684.1:0-3185 GCA_964012125.1 uncultured Rhodopirellula sp. | reverse complement strand
TGGCAAAAGGTGACCACCCTATGTCAATTGATTACTTCGTTGATCGAAACAAACCGTTTTTTCAACTGGAATGGGAGGGTCCGGGAATACCACGTCAGGAAATTCCTTCATCAGCATTACTGCACACCGCAAATGACCAAATCCCTGAAGTGGAAATTGTGGTTAACACAGACTCTAAAGGAGGCGTCAAGGCAGACGTCAATGTGAACGCAAATGGCCATCAACTCGAACGCATCCTGTTCTACTTTGACAAAATGCAAATCAGCTCCAGTGATGGTTCGCAACTTTCCTACCAAGGCGTCTTGCCAGGTGGTAAGCACCATGTCTGGGCCCGAATTTTTTTCGACGAAAACCATACCATCGATAGTGAATCGATTCCCATCTCTGTGGCAATGAAAGCACCGACCGGCTGGGATCTGGGCATCGCTGGAGAATCAGACGCGACCTACAATTTGCTACAACAGTCCCCAGACACATTCTCTTTTGTCGGTGAGGGTGAGTACGTCGTCAGTCGTGCCATCACAGGCGACTTTACCTTAACTTGCAAGCTGGATCATGTAGCGGGTCTGCAGGGTGAGCCGGTAAACGGTAGTTCGTGGGTTGGACTTACGGTACGAGAACATCCGGAAAAAAACAACTATGGCTGGGGTCGCGAATTCGGTCTCATGCAAGTGGCCCGCAATGGTCTCCGCACCACACCAGAACATGGTGATGGCGCGGGAACACGACAAAGTTACCAACGCTTGCCTGATGATCACCCATGGTTGCGAATCACTCGAAAACAGCATGTCTGGACCGCTTGGACTTCTCCTGACGGTGAGAATTGGACATTCGGTGTCCGTCACTTCAAACAGTTGCCACCAACGGTCGGCGCTGGAATCGTATTTCGAGCGTTGCCTCAGGACGCTCAAATGTACTTCCGAGCCGCTGTCTCAAACCTTTCGCTGACGCAGGATGTTGGTTCTGAGTTGACCCCCGACATTGTTCTGGCACACGGAACCGACAAAGTGCAATTGTCCGGTATCGCCGTCGCCCCATCTGATCCGCAGGTGGTCGTTGTCCGAACGGTCAATCGAGGCCTACTGCGTTCACAGGACGGCGGGGAAAGCTGGCAGCCTGCTAATGGAAGATTGCACGGCGCTGCAAACGCCGTTCGCAGCGTCGCCATCCATCCAACAAACCCCGACATCATGCTCCGAGCCGCTGGCAACGCCGACCCAAACGGCATTTACCAGGGAGGCCTGTTTCGCACATCCGACGGGGGAAAATCGTGGAAACAATTATCGCTGGAATGTGACTTTGACGCAGTGGGTCCGTCGGCGATCTGCGGTGCAGTGCTGGCTTTCCTGCCAATGAATCCGGACACCATTCTGGTAGGATGCGAAACTCGTGGACTTTTTCGCAGCGACGATGCGGGCGCCAACTGGGTCAACCTGGGACTGCAAGGGCAAAGGATCACCGCAATTCACGCGAACCCCTACTTCCAGAACCAATTTGGACAAACCGTAATCGAAGTGGTCACATGCCCTGATCGTTTCATGAGTTTGCTAGGACGCGGTCGCCCTACCATGACCACGCCAGAACAATCTTCAATGGTGCATGTTTCGCACGACAACGGCCAAACGTTTCGGCAAATCTCCTCGCGTTCAGACCTTGGCTACTACAACACGATGTCACTGCGTTGCAATCCGCACGTATGGCTTTACGGAACTTCCCACGGCCTTCTCTATAGCCTGTCGCAGGGCACCGACAGTTTTCTGTATTCCACCTCACTTGAGGTCGACTCGCTTAGGCCCTTCACGGCCTTGGGACACAGCATCGCAGGCTCACAGCTATGCTCACGCAAATTTGTTGCAGCATTGAATCCCAAGAAAGCTGGACACATCTCGCGCTGTGACCTTGGTGGCGATGTTTGGGCGTGGGCCAGCAGTGAAAAGCAAGCGTTCGCTGGCGTGATCGCGATCACGTCAGCTGACTTGACTCCCTCGTCGCCGGGCAATTCCTGGTGGATTCTTGGCACAGACGGGCTGTACCGATCTGACAACAACGGTCGAACTGCTCAAAAAACAGCAGTACCCTGAGTGAATGCAGGTCACAAAGTTTCCCTTGCTACAACCTGCCTTACAGATTGACCGTAAGCCTCCGCCATGAACACGTGGATCTGGGAACCCTAGAGCCACGCGTTCATCACATCATGGCCTCAAAATTTCCCCACTCGAACGTCCCCAAAATCTTGAATCTTGCATGGGTCGGATGCTGTGTGACCCGGATGATCGGTTTACGATCCAGAGACTTTATTCATCGCTGCATTGGCAATCGCAAAGCATTGTCGAATATCATCAATCGGGTCTTTGGGATTCTCTTCATACTCAAGCGAAATAGCACCATTCTCGGGGAACCCTGTCGCTTTCAACGCAAGAAAGACACCCTCAACATCTAAGTGCCCCTTGCCGAGAATGACACCTTTGGTCTTCTTCTTCATCTCGGCAAAATCTTTCAGGTGAATGCCGTACAGTCGTCCTTCGAGCAATCGGATCACTTCCGTCGCTCGCTGGCCTGAGCGAATGTAGTGTCCAAGATCGGCACAAGCACCAATCCTTTCATCATGACCTTCGATTGCGTTCAGCACGTCGACGGCCTTGTTGTAGCGATGCCCGGGCCCATGGTTGTGAATGGCAACACGAATATCAAATTCCTTGACCAGTTCATCAAGGTTGTCAAACGAATCAGGATCTGGATCAGCCGTAATCGTTGGGACACCAAGTGCTTTGGCAAACTCAAACAGGTTCCGGTTTGCTGCAGCGTCTTTGGTAAATCGATTGACCCCGTGAGCCGAGATCGACATACCAAGGTCGGCGACCTTTTTCCGAGTTTCCTTGATTTGCTTCATGGGAGCATTCGTCGGCAGCATTCCCCCATAAAACTCAACCTGCTTGAAACCCAAGTCGCTCGCATGCTTGATCGCCTGATCAACATCAAAACCCCGCAGCGAATAAAGCTGTATACCAAGTTTGTAATCGTGCTCACCTGCCGCACTTGCGACTCGCGGCGTCGAGACTGCGGCTAACGCAGCGGAGGAGGCAAGCAGGAACTGCCGACGAGTGGGGACACTAAGATGCATTTTTTTGATCTTGAACTTGATGGATTTCGGATTTTAAAAAACGAAGTTTGGGATGGTGCGTCAT
>CAXGRW010000683.1:0-3188 GCA_964012125.1 uncultured Rhodopirellula sp. | reverse complement strand
CTAATCGCTAGTGGAACAAGATGGGCCCAGAACCGGAAGTAGCTGCCTGATTTTCGTCAGGGTTTCCGGCAACCTTTGGCATATCCCCTGTAAACGGGAACGTCTGGGCAATGCGGGGCAAGTCCTAGACCCAAGCCAGACCCCGGAAATTCGGTGTCACCGAGGTAACCCGCAGGGCCCTCAGATCGCCACCTACAAAAAAACGCGACACAAGCTCGTTTGGCGATCGACCACTTCCCCCCCATTAGTCCGGTCATCGTGTAACCACCTGCATGCCTCCCCATTCAGCGGTCTTGCGTCCATGCATGAAGTCCCTGTTCATTCGGCCTCCAGAAAACCAATCTATGGGCCGGCAATCTCTGAGCCGGCCTGATTCGAACAATCTCGGCTGCGTCAAACTCAAACTGACCAAAATCTGATAAAACCGGGGTGACGGCTGCAAACACCCATGAAAACCTTCTTTTACGCGTGCTCAGCAAGTCAAATTCACCGATTTCAGATACAAGAAAAAAGCTGGACGACCTCGTCACCACTGTCAGGAAATACGTGACGAACTGGAATTACAGATTCACCTTGCTAGCCTCGATGCAAAGGATGAGTACGAAAGGCTCTTCAAAAAATGCGATCAACTCGCAGACGAGTACCAACCGGTCACGCAAGCAGTCGAAAAGACAGCTGACAACGTCATCTCAGCGTTGGGAATGGTTGCCGACGAATTGAAATTTGGTTTACAACGCGTGCGTAAGGCAATTCGCGGCACGCCGAAGAGTGAGTGAACTTTCATTGACTTGCCGACATCACCAACAGCATCTCAATCCCGCAAACACCTGAGCTCCACAGTGGAAGTCACCGACCTACCGCGTCTTGTCCGTAACACTGCTCGGTTCCACGAAGTAGTATCCGTCGCGATGAAATACGGAATCGCTCCGTGGCTGAGCGGCATCCGAACAGAATGGGTGCAACGTCACCTGCGTACAACCGATGGCCAACAGATCAGTGACCTGCCCGAAGCAGTGCGAGTGCGCATGGCCCTGACCGAATTGGGAACGACATACATCAAGCTTGGACAAATATTGAGTACGCGTTCAGACTTGATTGGCCCTGACTTGGCAGAAGAATTATCTAAGCTGCAATCAAGTACACCACCCGACTCAGTCGAACAAGTCAACGTTTTGATTAAAGAGGAACTGGGAGCCTCGCCCGAACAAGTATTTCACGAATTCGACCCAGTTCCCTTTGCGTCAGCCTCAATTGGGCAAGTTCATCACGCCGTGCTAAAGGATGGCAAATCGGTAGTGGTAAAAGTCCAACACACGGGTATCGAAGAACGAGTGCGCAATGATCTCGAAATCTTGATCCAACTCGCTGAACTGGCTGAGCATTACTCACAGGATATTGCTCGTTACCGGCCTCTGGCCACAGCGAGAGAATTCGCTCGTACGCTTCGCGATGAACTCGACTTCACTCGCGAACAAAGCAATTTAATGCGTTTCACACGCAATTTCGCAGATGACCCCAAGATTGCGATTCCGGCTTCTTACTCAGAATGCTGCTCCCGGCGAGTCCTTACCATGGACTGCCTCAATGGAATCGAGCTTACAGATCGCAAAGCATTACAAGAATCAGATTTCGAATTAAGTGAGATTGCAAAACGCGGGGCAAATATGTTTCTGCAAATGGTGTTTCGTGATGGTTTTTACCACGCGGATCCTCACCCCGGAAACCTGATGGTTCTTCCTAATTCCGTGATCGGCTTGCTTGATTGCGGAATGGTAGGCCGGGTCGATGAAGAACTTAGAGAGCAGATCGAAGACCTACTGATGGCTGCGATTGATCGTGACAGCAAGCGTCTGCAGGAATGCGTCGTCGAACTCGGCGAGGTTCCGACTGATTTTGATCGGACAATGCTACAAAATGAACTTGTGAACTTTGTTGAAGATTATGGTGGTCAGTCAATTGATGAATTCGACCTCAGCGGATCACTCAATGGCATGATCGAAATCATTCGAAAACACCGTATTTTGCTTCCCTCGAAAGTCACCCTATTGATCAAGATGCTGGTGATGCTGGAAGGCACTGCCCACCAACTGTCGGCTGACTTCAACCTCGTTGAATTGCTGGAACCTTACCGAGTCGAATCCATCAAGCGGCGGCTTTCGCCGCAGCGTGCCTGGCGAAAGTTACAGTCAGCACAACGCGACTGGACGCGACTCGCTGAATCCTTTCCTTCCGATGTCGCTGACATCATGAATCGGATCCGGCGTGGCAGTTTCGATATCAATCTGGAACACAGGAAACTCGACAGCATCACCAACCGTCTTGTTCTAGGTATCCTTACCGCCGCGCTGTTCGTCGGTTCAGCATCGCTCTGGAGCAACGATGTATCCCCGAAACTCGGCTCCGTCCCGCTGCCTGGCTCGATCGGGTGCGCCGTTGCCGTTTACTTGGGATTCACGCTGGTCCGTGCAATCAAAAAGTCGGGAAATCTAAGGTGATCGCAAGTCTCCCCAAACTGCCACGTTTCGGCCAGCCAACCGAAGCCGATCCCAAACCCGCCAAGAGCTTCCGAGCCGTGCAAGAACCAACAAACCGGTGAACGCGTGCAGGCTTCGGAGTAAGCGACCGCTCCCGGCGATCCTACATGAGGGAGAAGTCAGAAGCCTCGCCTCGGTCTCGCAGAGCGAAATAAGGTGCCGCAGTGCGATGCAGCCTCACTTCAAAACTACGTCAGTCCACCGCGGCACCAGTGGACTATGAACACCTGTCAATCCCAAACTCGTAAATCCCCTTTTTCTCGGGGTTCCAGTGCAATCCACCGGATTATGACAGCGCAAAACTGATGCTGTACCAAGGAAGATCGTAAGAACGAGCGAAGAAAGAAGAAAACAGTTCAGCCATTTCGTGCCAGCATTCCTGCGGATGACGCGATCGTTCGCCACGCTGCTCCCACACGATCGCATTGTTTTTTTCGAACAGCCGATGTGGACCAACACCTCAAGCTCGAGAAAAAGGCGGACCACGGAACCGCCAATTTTCGTTCCATCAGTCGCAACACCACCCAGTCGGGTTCCTTGATTCACTGCAAGAGATTCACTTCAAAACAGTTCCCACCTTTCGACACCGGACCATTGGAAGACCGGACCATTGGATGAGTATGCAAGGGCTAGACTTTGGTGACGGCTCCGCAA
>CAXGRW010000682.1:0-3188 GCA_964012125.1 uncultured Rhodopirellula sp. | reverse complement strand
TCAATCGCATAGAACAAGTCATAAAAGACTTGTGCGGAGACAGGTGTTCGGCAATAGGACCGCAGGGAGGGAACCAATGCCAGGCGAGTCGTTCCGATTCATACATGCAAGCGATTTTCATCTGGAAACGCCCTTGGGCGATCTGGATTCACTGCCCCCTCAACTACGTGAGGCGATGGCCGAGGCTCCGCGTCAAGCGGCTCGTGCCGTGTTCGAAGCAGCGCTAGCTGACAACATTGATTTCCTGGTGCTATCGGGTGATCTCTTAAATCCGCAAGCAGCGGGTCCACATGGCATGTCAATGCTGTTGGACTATTTCGAACAACTGAACAGCAAAGACACACCAGTCTTTTGGTCTGCAGGATTGAGCGATGACCCTCAGAAGTGGCCGGACTCGGTACCTTTGCCACCCAACGTCACGTTGTTCCCTAAGAATCGCGTGACAACGACACCGGTTCAACGTGGTGGGCGTTCCATCTGCACTGTGGTGGGTCGCAGCAGCGACGGGCAGCAGGTGTTACATGTCCCCAGCTACCGCATTGACCCTACCGAAGATTACACCGTTGCGGTTGGCTACGGCGACGCTGACGCAGACGCCTTGGCGGAAGGACGCTTTGATTACTGGGCACTAGGTGGCAAACACAATCGCAGTGAAATTGAAGGCGGTGCGGAAGCAGCGGCCGTTTACTGCGGAACACCACAAGGCAGGTCACTGTCAGAATCAGGCGCCCACGGTTATTCAACAGTCGATGTGGATGGTGACGGAACCACACGAGTGCATACCGTTGAATCGGATGTATTTCGTTACTGCAACCTTGAACTAGATGCATCCGAAATCGCAGCTGTTGGAGGCATCCGCAATCTACTGGGTGAGCGGATTGCACGCTTGCAGCACGAGAACGGAGGTCGTCACCTCTTGATTGGCTGGGACATTTCAGTTGCCTCAGGAGAAACACTTGCATCCGTGGGTGATACCGAGGAATTGCTGCAGTGGGTACGACGTGAATATGGGCACGGCAACCCATCTGCGTGGACAACCACTCTGACCATTCGCCCACCACGGCAATATCCAACCTCATGGAACGATGAAGACACCATTCTTGGTGACTTCCTGCGTGCCTCTGACAAACATCGCAAACTTGATGGGCGTGACTTGAACCTCATGCCAACCACCGAAGAACACTCGGGTCTCAACAGCACAACAACCACTTTACTGGCAGAAGTCGCTGCCACAGAGCGGATGGATGTGCTCGACCAGGCAACCCTGTTGGGTGTCGAATTGCTCCGTGGCGGAAAGCCGAACTTGGTGCAGAAATCATGAAAGTTAAAGACATTCAAATAGACGGATTCGGTGTTTGGACCGGACTTTCCGTAGACTCCCTTCCCGAAGGGATGACGTTGTTTTACGGCCCTAACGAGGCTGGTAAAACAACGCTGATGCAGTTCGTACGCGCGATGCTGTACGGATTCACAGACGAACGCCGCGAAAAATACCTGCCACCCGTGCATGGCGGTACACCGGGCGGAGCGATCCGCGTGACCGGTCCCGGTGGGGGCTATGAGATCAGACGCCGCAGTCAACTCACGGACACCGGATCAACAGGTCAATTGTCTGTCACAGGACACGATGGTCTCAGCCAGGGACAACACCGACTTAGCAGTTTGTTGGGCCAAATCGATGAGTCGATATTTACCAATGTATTCGCTATCGGAATGCGGGAACTGCAAGAACTTAGCACTCTTGATGACACTGCTGCCGCCGATGAACTCTACAAACTTTCCAGTGGCCTTGACCGTGTGTCACTCGTTGATGTGTTGCGATCATTAAGAGATGGTCGCGCGGATCTGGTTGGCACCGAAGCCAACCCGAACGAAGCAGAAGCAATCAAACTTCACAGCCTGATCAGCAAACGGGAACAGCTTCGTGATGAAGTACAGCAACTGACTCGAGGCGGTCGTCGCTGGAGTGAATTGGCATCGCAGCGGCGAGCGCAGGATCAGGAAATCAACCAGCTTGTCGAGCGGATTTCCGGCTGGGAGCGTGAAGCTCGTTGTGTTGAGATTGCCTCGGGCGTTTTCGAAAAATGGCAAGAACGCTACCTGTTGTCTGAGTCCATGGAAGAGATGGAAGAAGACGTTCTGTTTCCAGAAGAGGCTCCGTCACAACTGGTGCAGATCGACGCCATGATGGAAGAGCGTCGCGCGCGTTTGGAGGACGTCAAAAGCAAACGGCGTGCTGTACGAGAGAAAGCAGAACAGCTACCGGTCAGTCGACGACTGCTTGATTTACGGAGCCGCATTGAGGCTGCCGCCGAACAAGCCACATGGATCGAAGCACTCGAAGAGCAGTTGGAACGCCTTGATCAACGAATCGAGCGTGCCCAAAAACAGCTTGAATCCGATGCTGATCGGTTGGGTATGGATGACGAGGACCGTGAGACCCTGCTGTCGGGAGACCTCTCCCAACTACCGGACTTGTCCAAGCAGACAATGAGTGCGTTGTCAGACCCTGCAAAGCAAGTCAAAGAGCAGACATTCTTGCTGAAACAGGCTCGAACAGACGCAGAAAACTACAAGGAAAAGTCTGACAAACTGGCTGATTCCCTGCAGGAAACGTTAGAGCGAGCCAACGCCACCAATCTGCAGCAGGCAATCCGTCAAAACACTGAAGTAATCGCAACGCTTCGGCATCGCATGCAACTTGGGGAACACCTCGAGAAGCTGAAAAGACATTACCGCGATCTTGAAAAGGAAACGGTTGACCTGACAACAGCCGAGGCTTTGCCAGTCGACCGCTTGGTGCTTCTGGGAGTGCCATTCATCGTAGGCGGCATGGGTTTGATCTACGGCATGGCGAACGTCTTCGGGATCACATGGTTAGTTTCCAGACCCGACCCTACGTGGGGCATGCTTTGCATCCTGTTCGGATTCATGAGTTTGCTGACATATTATTTTGGCAGGGAAAATGGTCAACGGACCACCTCACGGGACCGCGAAGACTGCGAACGTCAAATTGATACACTTCGGCGGCAAATCCGCGAAGTGGAGACCGAGCGCAACGACATAGATTCGACCTTACCCACGACAAACGAATCGTTGGAATTGAGAGTCCGTGACACACAAAATCTGATCACGGAACTTGAAGCAGCCTTACCAACCTACCACCACCATGAATCCGCACTACAGTC
>CAXGRW010000681.1:0-3190 GCA_964012125.1 uncultured Rhodopirellula sp. | reverse complement strand
CACTCATCGCCAACAGATCGTCAACGGTATCTTCTTCATCCAAACTCATCAAACTACTCCGACTAGTCTCGTTCCCTGCCGACCAACGAACGCACTCGTACCTGCGAATGAAAGTAAAAAGAGAACAATTACCCTCAAACTGAGCCACGCTCCGCAGGTGACAAAAACCGTTTTCTTTAAAACGAAATGCTCATCTTTGCACGAACGACACAGGCACCGCACGAGCGACAAATCAACCCTTTCGTTTTTGCATGGGTCCAACCAATCCCAGTTCTTCACGTTGCTGCTCCAATTGTGCAACCCCAGTGAGCCGCGACGGCTGGATGCAAGCCAAACACCCCAATTCGACGGAGAAGACCGGGCCACTGCTGTCACTTTCGTCAACTGCGCAAGCACAGTTGCAGCTACTCGGTCGGCATAGACAAGTTAAAGGTGCCGAACCAACGCCATGTTCATCATACGTCCTTGCCACAGTGATTGCCTCCCCCGAAACCCTAGTTTGCCTGAGGACGCACCACAAATCATCCGGTGGCAGATGCCTTTCTCATGCCTGACACCGTTATGCAGTAACCAGCAGACGCTGGCGGCCGCGGCAACGTGGCAACAGGCCCCCCATTTCATCAACACTTTTCCGGCGGAAAAGGGCATCAGGAACTTCAGGCCCACTAAAATCCGCCTCCCCCGCTGGACACTTGTTGGTTATCCTCACGGCAACAGGTGGCAGGAGACGTGTCAGGATTGAAAACGCACGTGCATTGCCGATTTCCACTCGCCACCAACATTCCGCACTGACAGGAACATCATGCGATTGGAAGATGATCCCCAAACACGTGTACAAACTGCCTGCCTGCTGGTCCTCGTCGCAGTTTGCATCACGTTTTCCGTTTACTGGTTGCGACCAGTACTCGTGCCACTGGTTGTCGCATTCTTTGTAGTGAGCGGCATCAGCCCCGTGTTGAGCGTGTTGGAAAAACGGCTGGGCGTGACACGAATTGTTGCAGCCGGCCTGACTTTCCTTGCGGGCGTTGTTGTGCTCATCATATTTGGATGCTCGATCTGGGTATCCATGATCGACTTATCCACCAATGCGCAAGCGTATCGCAATCGCGTCAGCACGATCGTCAATCGGGTCGAGTCGTACTTACCTCAGCGACTCTCGTTCAGAGACTCGATTACGCCCGTGCAGAGCGGAGCCCCAAAACCCACTGAATCATCACAGCAAAGCGTCACAACGCCCGCCGATGACGCGCCGTCTTCACAAACTCCTCGATCTGGCACAGGCGATTCAGAGACACCAAGCGGTACCGGAGAAGTTGCGAACGAGAAAACAAAGTTTGAAAAAGCTGCTGTCTCCACCACGAACCGTACCGAAATCAATTCGGGCAGCGTTGAAACGCCAAAAGGTAAAAATGCGAAACCGAGGTCTGAAAAAGCGAGTAAATTTGTCGATCAGATGGTGACCTATGGCATCACGACATTATCTCAAGCATTTGTGAGCTTGGTATCCACCAGTGTGGTGGTTCTGATCTACGTGTTCTTTCTACTGATCGGCACTCCATCGATTAGCCACTCGCCGACACTTAGCGAAGTCGATCAGCAGATCAGATCGTACCTATCGCTGAAGACCGTGATATCGATTTTCACCGGCGTCGTGTTCGGCCTCGCATTACGCATGTTCGGGGTGCCCATGGCTTTCACATTCGGAGTCCTGGCATTCTTGCTCAACTTTGTTCCGAATGTGGGGCCTATTGTTGCTAGCCTTCTGCCGATCCCACTGATCATCCTGGATCCCGAAGGTTCGGTGGGCTGGATGGCGGCAACGATCACAGTGATCTGTACCATTCAGCTGATCAGCGGGAATGTCGTTGAACCCAAGATCATGGGCAATTCTTCCGACCTGCACCCGGTCACCATCCTTGTGGGCTTGATGTTTTGGGGCATGATGTGGGGAGTAATTGGCATGTTCTTGGCGACACCGATCATGGCCGCATTAAAAATCATTCTGGGTCGAATCGAAGGCACAAAATCAATTGCAGATCTGATGGCAGGCCGCTGGACATTCGACTTATCAAAACAGCAAGTGGACCCTACTTCCCAGCCCTCAGGCTGATGCCAGCATCGGATTTTTCGATTATGCTGCGGCTTAATTGCTGCGGCTAATCTCCTAATCGGAAGCCAATAGGTCTAAACTGGGCGGCAGCGTGGAACGCGGATAGATATCGCCCGGTGGGTGATCCCCGATCTTTTGGATACCTCTCTCTTCGAGTTGACTGGATGAACAAAACCAAGCTTTTTCTGAACGCAAGCTCTCTCGTTCTTCTGGGCTTCGCCTCCTGCCTGACGGGCTGCACGCGTCAGGAGAATAAGTACGATCCACCGCCACCGCCCGCGGTAACCACCGCCCTGCCGGTCCGCAGTAAGATTACGCCGTTCTTGGAACAGACGGGCCGTACCGAGGCTGCCAAGGAAGCGGATGTCCGCGCAAGAGTCCGCGGATTCATCCAGCAGATTGGCTTTCAGCCGGGCGGAAACGTGGAAAAGGGCAAGACTCTTTATGAGATTGAACCTGATCAGTACGAAGCAATCCTGAAGTCTGCCATCGCCAAGGTTGCCGCGGCCGATGCAGATATTAAGGTCAAAACAGCCCGTCTCGCTACACTCGAGGCGGAATTGACGCGGGCCAACAAAGAGTTAGAACGTGAGGAGAATCTAAAAGCTCAAAACGCAAGCTCCGATGCGCAGTACCAGAATGCTGTCGCAGCGTCCAAAGCAGCTGTAGCAAATCTCGATTCTGGCAAGGCTGATGTCGTTGCTGCCGAAGCCAAACTTGGCAGTGCGCAAGCAGACAAGGACCAGGCTCAGTTGAACTTTGACTACACGAAAGTCCACGCACCAATCGATGGTGCAATCACAAAGACCTACTTCAAACTCGGCAATCTCGTAGAAAACGGTGATCGGCTGGCAACCGTGGTCAACGACAGCATCATTTTCGCAAACTTCAGTATCAGCGACCGCAGCCTGCTGGAGTTCATGAAGGCCCAAAAATTGGCTCAGACAGAAAACAAGATCGAGCCCAAGAAAGAAGACGACCGCTGGCGAGGGGTTAAAGTTTATCTCCGCCGTGAGACAGATCAAGGCTTCCCTTTTGAGGGAGAACTAGACTACGTCGATCAAGCCGGAATCGAAGCCG
>CAXGRW010000680.1:0-3195 GCA_964012125.1 uncultured Rhodopirellula sp. | reverse complement strand
AACCACCACGCGGATGCAAGTCGAACGCACCCACCGTGTGATTGAGAGGGCTTAGCGGCGCCGCCCAGGCCACCACGATTCAGATTGCGGCGCACAGGGGCGGCTACGCGAACGACAAGTCCGACAACGCACCGGAAAATTCCGTTGCCAATATTCGCAATTGTCAGAGCAAGGGATTTCAGCTTTACGAGACCGATATTCAGCGAACGAACGATGGCCAGTTCGTGATCATGCACGACGCTACGATCGACCGTGAGTCCACGGGGACGGGATCGGCGAAGAATTTCGATTTGGCCGACATCAAGAAACTCAATAAGAGATTTCGAGATCGTACCATTTCCGAACATCGCGTTGCCACACTCGATGAATTCCTTGTCGACGGAAAAGGCCGCGTTGTTTTTAAGGCAGACTTGAAGCCGGGGGTGAACCAGTACTTCAAAGAAATCATGTCGGTTGTTACCCGTCATGATGCGATTGACGGCATCATTGTTCGTGTGCCCTACCGCGATGTAAATTTGTACGCAGACTACCGATCCGATGGTGTGCCGTACTCCCGCGACCTACTGATGTTCATGGTGTCCCGAATGCAGCAGGTGGATGACATTAAGAAGCGGTTCGAGTCTTCATGGATTCAGGTGAATGTCAAGAAAGACGAGCCCGCGAATCCCGAGACCCTGAAATTGATACGCTACGCGACCGATCAAGGGATGCTCGTCGAAGCCCATGCGGAGGGAACGGAAAAAGACTGGCAAGCGTTGATTCAGGCTGGCGTTCGCATGTTCCATACAAACAAGCCAGCCAGGATGAAGACATTCTTGCGAAAGTTCGCGTTGCAGAATCAGAGAGAGAATTGAATCGCAGATGACTGGAAATGCCGTGGTTGACCGGCGTTCGATTGCTCGCCAATCAGTACAACGAATTCGTGAACGCCTGCAGTCGCTCACACGCGATGGTAATCTGATTTGCAGGTTGCCGAACGCCGACGGAGATTCGTACCAGCCCAGGCTTCGATGTGCCTATCGATTCGTGCGATACCGGTGAGCACTGCAATCCGCTGCCGACGATCAGACCGTGTTGGCGGAGCCTCTGGGCTGATTGACCACTCGTCTCGCCAGCAACCGAAAATGCGATCGTTGGAAGGCGACCTCTGGCGTCCGCGGTACCGAATAACGTCACGCGTTTGTCGCTCTGTAGCGTTTCTTGCAAGCGACCCACCTGCTCGCGTGCGATTTGTAAGTCATGCAACCCAGAGGTGGTTTCGAGGAAGTCAATCGCGGCTTTCAAACCCGCCAGCGAAAACTGATCAACCGAGCCAACGTCACAATATCCAGGTCGGCTTCCCCATTGCGCGGCAGGTGCTGCTGCATTCCTGTCAGGGATTGCACATTGAGCCGTCGCACACTTCAACTTCGCGGAATTAGCGATGTAGAGACCACCGATGCCCCACGGGGCTTGCAATCCCTTGTGCCCACCGAAGGCAACCATGTCCGCCCCCAGCTGGTCCAAGTGCAGATCCACCCAGCCAACAACTTGAGCCGCATCAATCAACACCATCGTGTCGTATTGGTGCGACAGTTCGATGATCTGCTCGATTGGCAACAAGTCCCCAGTCACGTTGCACGCCGCAGTGACCGCCACCAACCCAACATCGCGGCCTACCAGCGATCGCTCAAATTCAACCAGGTCCACCGGCGAATCATCGCCAACCGGGATGGAATCAACCGTGACTCCCTTCTCGGTCAACTTGTGCAAAGGTCCGCTCACCGCGTGGTGTTCCCATTGGCTGGTCAACACACGGCTTCCTGCCTGCAAGTCCACGCTCGCGATGGCAGTTGCAAGAGACGACGTGCAACCCGGTGTCAGCAGCAACTGCTCCCGATCAGCCACACCAAAGAAACGACACACCGCGTCGTGAGCTTTATCAAATCGCTTGGGCCACTGCTGCGGATGGGACCGCATCGCATCCATCACTGCATCGGCCACAGGTGCCGGCGTCGGCCAGCTAGTCCCAGCGTGATTCAAGTAGATCAGCTCATCCATGCTTTCTATTTACCCTGCTCATTGAAACGATTGGTCTTCACTGCGTAGCGGTCCGGCACGCGAAATATCGACCAGTAGGGATGCACGGCAGCGGTGGGGTGTTTGTCTGGTGTTTCCAGAGGCAATTCAGCGCGACACCACCCCAGGATTCCGTCACGATAGTTCACCGCGTCGATGCCGCCAGCCACCAATTTACGAGCGTACCAGTAACTACGTCCACCAACCGTGCAGTAAGCAATCACCGGTCGGCCAGCCAAAGAGTCTGCATCGGCCTCATAGTCCGCCTGCGTGATCGCGCCGGGAATTCGAGAGATGGAGTGTTCCGCAAGACTGCGAACATCAACCAAAATGGGCTTCGATGTTTCAACTGTCATTTGCGAGTGAAGTTCACTGGTCGATATCGTTCCGACATGCGGGCGTCCGAGCCATCGGTGAACCCGTTCGATCACGCCGAACCCGCCGTTGCAGAGTCGAATGAGCATATGTTCTAACTGAGGCATCGCTAGCCGCGGCCACCTTCGCAGCACGTTTCACATATTCGGTGACACTGCGTGCATTGCAATTTACCACGAATGTCGACCAAACGCCCACCACAAACAGGGCATGCTGGATTCGTGGCAGGGCAGGACTCGGGAGTCGAGCTGGAATCACGATTCAATTTCTTCTCGTTCATATGCGCGTCCTGTGCTTTTGGCCGGTTGGAGGATTTCATTGTCTCAGGGCGTCACCGTTCCGAAAAGACGTCGCAGAACTGATGGAAGTAACTTTGTTGTGTCGGCCAATCAGCGATTCCAAAGACAGTGCGTTGGAATGCTGCTGCGAACTCGCCTTCATGCGAATCGCGAAAGTTCTTCGCAGTCTGCAACGGATCATTCGCAAATACTCCACATCCCCAAACCCCCAAGCTTGCTGAATCGTATTCGTCTGCTTGGACGACGTCCAGGAAGCGGTGAATTCGCTCGCAAAGCATTGGTTCTGCACCCCATCGACCAATCGCTGGAGCATACGGCGGGGCACAGGTCAGAAAACGCGGCGAGCACCGTTTGTCGTACTCCATTCCCTCGTCGTCACAGAACACGGGCACATTGGGCGACAAGATCGCCCAATCGTTCGATGCGGGCGGGGTGTTGGTGCGATGGAAGTCGTGTATCGGGT
>CAXGRW010000679.1:0-3200 GCA_964012125.1 uncultured Rhodopirellula sp. | reverse complement strand
ATCCATCCGCACCAGTACCTTCTCCACGAGTCACCATCGTTGCCTTCTGACCGTCTACGACGATCGATTCCACAACCGCCTCATACGTAAATCCTGTTCGAGAGGCTCCTCGCACAACCGCAGTTTGTCGCGTGGGATCCCAAGTAATGAGAGAATGGCTGTGCTGAACCCACTCCCCATCTGGGTCCTTACGCTCGCTGGTAACCGAGATCACCCGCCCATCAAGGATTGCTTCAATTCGGTCACGCCAAAGTTCTCCATCTTTTCTTTCCTGGACCCATGTTCCAAGGTGATCATATCCCTCGAGAGCTTTTGCAAGCGGGTTGAATCGAGTCGACTCCATCACCCAAGGTTCACTTCCGTCGGTAGGCGCAACTGTTGTCTTGAGCGAGTTGGGAGCGTATCTATTTACTGTGATCAGGTACTCAGTCGTCTTACCCTGACTCGTCTCGCTATGCTTCCAATGCTCAGTATTCGATTTACGATCTAGCCCCTGATACTCGGATTCGCCGTGATACGGTTTACCGAAGTCAAAACCCGCCACTTTACTGCGCACTTTTTTTGAATCAGCATCCCAATAAACCTGACCGCCACCACTGGAAATGATCTTTCCATCAGCCGTTCGCATGGCGTGATGTCGCACAATTCGGGTCTTGGTCTCATCAACCTTTGACTGTCCCAATGAAGTAAATTGAATCCCAGCAGGAATGCTCTCCCAGACTGATCCGGTCACCCCTGACGAACTCCAACTGCCGAGGTCAACCGCGGACTCCACAAAGTCGGCCCACGACTCAGGAAGCTCCAGTTCTGGCTTTACCTGCGATTCTTGAGCAGACAAGGGCCTGAAGCTTGCCGTCGTCAACACGGCCACCACCACCAAAGCGGACCGAAAAATGCTTGTACTTGAAACTAACGTCATCACTTGATTACCCCTTGTCACTTTTACTGAATTGAAGATACCGCATGCCAAAGCTGCTGCGAGGTGCACGCATCGGTGCCCACCCATTCATGCGAAATTGAGTGCAACGCTGCCCATCAAAATCCTGCCATTTACCTCACAACCCCGGGCTCAGCATCTCTCTTCTGTGGTTCAATGCCTTATGTCGCCCACTCGCGAGCTTCCCATGTCTGCACGAACAGAATTTTCAGAACCGAGCAAGTTGATGTATCGGTTTCAACAAAATCCGAGGTATCGCTATTCAGTGCGCCCCCTAACTCCAAGCTTTTCCGCCTAGCTTCACAAGCCAAATGCTTGACTGATTCATTCCCCACAGGCCAGCCAAAAGGTTACCACAGGATCGGCATGGCACTTGGCCACACATTCGAGCTGCTGACTCAATGCAGCTGGCACACCATTTTGATAGCCCGGTGCGGTAAAATACGCGACGGGTTTGCCTCACCAAGCAGGAAACGCGATCCGAGGAGCAAGATTCAGAAGATCGAAAATGCATCATCTGTTTAGATAGACTGTGAAACCTTCTTTCCCTTCATTGGAATCAAATTTGCTATGGAATATGCAATCATTGGTGCTGTTGTACTCATCGCTATTTCAGTCGCGACCTACTACATCCTACGTTTCATGAAGGGAAAGATAGAGTTGCATGTCACTAACAGCTCCGCAGCATCTGGCGAACCAATCAAGGGAAGTGTCAGCGTAGTTGCTAAGAAGGAATTACAAGGCAGGCTGACCGTGTCGCTCGTCTGCATTGAGGAATCCCGACAGCAAAAACGCAGCTATGGCGATGATGATGATGATGACACCAAGTATGAAACCACCCAAGACGAAATATTCCGAAAGCAACAAGTACTGGAAGACATGGAGACTTTCTCTCCCACCAATAGCCAGGAATATCAATTTAACATCCTCGCTCCGATGGCTTCGGAATCAGGGCAACGCGGTTCATCCGAACATGGAGGCGGGGGCATGATAGGAACGTTGTTGAACATGGCTGCCTCGGCATCAGACTCACACTCTGACTACTTGTGGCATGTTGAGGCAAGACTCGACGTGAAAGGCATCGACCTGTTTGCCAAACAGGAAGTTAACGTACGCGTGTCTCGCTAGTGCTGGTTACGAATGCAGCAAGGTCACTCCCTGATTATCCAGCCATCACATTCAAACGATACGCCGCGCAACACACCGGATAAAGTTGTGCCCAGTCAGACCCAAACCCAAATTCTGAGCAGCAATTCTTGGTAGTTTCGTTCTGGCTGATTGAATGACTGTCACTTTGTGAAGACTTCGATCAAGGCTGTGTCACCCAAGTCAGTGGCAAGCTCCAACGCCGAGCGTCCTCCCTCATCGGCAACCGCTTTGGGATCTGCCCCAGCATCAATCAATGTTTGTGCGACCTGAATTCGCCGATCTGATGTCGCATACTTTGCATACTTGGTATCACCATATCGAAATGCGGTTTGAGAGATATCTGCAATCGCGTCCAATGGTGATAAACCGCGATCCGTTCGAACATTCATGTCGGCTCCTGCATCAAGAAGAAGCTTGACGACATCCGGACCGGACCACTTCGCAGCTTCATGCAGCGATGTAAAACCAACGAAGTCACCCGCGTCTGGATCGCAGCCCTTTTCCAGCAGAAATTTCACAGTGTCCGCCTGATTCCCAAAGCAGGCGGCAACCAAGGCACGCCGGCCCATAGGCACCCCATGACTATCAAGCAACCTCATCGCGTCCGTGGAACCATGCACCGCGCCAGTTAACACAGGCGTTCCGAACACGGTCCCAAACCCGGCATCGCCCACCAGCGACGTAGCAACTTCTGTCAACAACTCCGGGGAATTGATCTCATCGATCACTTCCTGAACGGCTTCTGCACTATTAGCAATCATCGCAGTAGCAAGTCGGCGGTGCATTTGACGAGACTCAAGGTCCATGGTTCGCCTAAGTTCATGTACCCAAGGTTCGTCAGCTTGTGCTGCAAGGAACGGAGCGAGCCCATACCACTGCTTGCGGGACAACAGCAAATGAGCTTTCAGTTTGGCAGGCAATTCAAGTTGATTCACGCTTGCAATTTCCGCTTCTGCAATGTCACGCCCCAAAGGAACCAATGAGAAATCACTGAAAGTCAATTGCGATTCCGTTCCCATCGCTTGAATTGCAACTTCACCAGATTCTGGCCGGTCATCTTGGGAATCATAGATGCGGCTCAGCAGCAGATCTCCATAACGAAAGATCAGTTGAT
>CAXGRW010000678.1:0-3202 GCA_964012125.1 uncultured Rhodopirellula sp. | reverse complement strand
TGGCATCTAACCACACTACCGGGTCTGATCTGATGTGCAGGTTGCTGCCCCAGCGTCTCGCCGTGCAAGCTGCCCTGATTCGCAAACGGGCACCACTCTGGCTTTTCACAGCCGCACCCAACGTAATTGGCTTACCATTTGAGCGTGGTGCACGCTTGTTCTAATGGTTCAGTCGAGCTCCGCAAAAGCGAGAAAGTTGCCACAGGGGAAGAAAAAAACGAGGGTACTGTCCACAACGGTCCTGACAGTGCTTTACATTGTGCGATGATCGTTAGAAATACTGCACACCGAATGTTGAAGCTCAATGGTTCAGGAAGATGACCCACCGGTAGATCCGGTATTCAAAACCTCGCTCCGCGAACTCAAGTGGATCTTCGTGATCTGGCTGGTGCACTTTGTGTGGGTCGTCGGATACTGCTACGCATTTGGTTATCCAGCACCGGAAACCGAACTAATCACGGTCATCGGCATGCCATCATGGGTATTCTGGGGAGTATTCGTACCATGGATCAGCGCCACCGTAGTCAGCAGCTGGTTCGCGTTGACTCAAATCGAAGACCACGACTTACCAGATTCCTTGCCTGCTACCGTCACAAGTAATTCTGATACGCAGAGAGGGAACGAGTCATGAGTGAGGGTTCAACCGCCGCCTTATTGACCTTTGCCGGGTACACCATTTCCGTTTTTGTTTTGGCGATCCTGTCAAATCGTGTCGGCAAAGGCAAGGATTTTGTAGGCGAGTATTTCCTGGGCAGTCGTAGTTTTGGCGTTTGGGCTTTCGCGTTGACTTTTGCAGCGACCAACGCATCGGGCGGTTCCTTCACTGGATTCCCCGCCTTGATTTACACCCACGGGTGGACCCTGGCACTCTGGATCGCCGCCTACATGGTCATGCCGCTGGTTTCGATGGCACTGATCGGCAAACGAATGAATCAGATCGCTCGCAAAACGAATGCACTGACGATCCCAGAAGTGCTTCGAGCACGCTTCGACAGCTCCGCCGTTGGTCTTGTGGCGACCTCGCTGTTGATTTTTTTCATGTTCTTTTACCTCCTCGCACAGTTCAAAGCGGGCGGCATCATCCTCAGCACATTGTTTGCCGACGAACCGCTATTCCAATCGGCAGTTTCGTTTGTCAGCCAGATGACAATGAACATTCCATGGGTAAACCAAGCTGAACCTGACTACTTGCTGTGCCTGATTTTGTTCGCCGGTGCAGTGATCATCTATGTTGTCTATGGAGGCTTCCGAGCCGTCGTATGGACAGATGTGATGCAAGGGATTGTCATGTTCCTCGGAGTAATCCTGATGCTTGGGATGGCGTTGTGGCAGGTAGGCGGACTGGAAGCTGCGACGCGTAAACTTGAGAAGATGATTCCCCCGGAACATGGCTTCGCAATCCTCTCAACCACATCAGCATCAAATGTCGACCAAACGTACGCCAAAGGAACATGGTTATTTGATTCAGGAAACGTATTCCGCCTCGGAGAATTGGCAACCATTGCGAAGGGTCAATCATCCACAGAGCCGGTCAAGATATTAAAAATCACAACTCCGTTCGAGATTGAAGAGCTGAATTCAAAGCGTAAATCTGGCCGGATTGCTGACACGGGTTTGCGAGTGAGAGTGACCAAGCCAGAAGCTTATCAATACGGGGCCGGTCAAACGGGGACCTATGTGAGCAACCCAGGACCTGACTCAGCTAACGAGCTTGGCTTTCTGGCAGTCGGAACCGCAATCAGTTTTTTCATTTTCTGGCCCTTCGCGGCAACTGGACAACCCAGCAACATGGTGCGACTGCTGTCTTTCAAAGACACACGCACCCTTCGATATTCAATCGTCACTGTCGCTATCTATTACTCAATTATCTACTTTGCTTTGATCATCATTTTTTGTTGTGCCCGGGTTTTGATGCCAGGCATGGAAATCGCTCCGGATCAAACCATGCCTGCTTTTGCAGCCCAACTGACTCAGGATGCAGGAATTCCATGGTTGGCCGGGTTGCTGGTAGCGGCACCCTTCGCGGCAGTCATGTCAAGCGTTGACAGTTTTTTGCTGGTTGTGTCGTCTGCTGTCGTCCGAGATATTTATCAACAACATGTTGATCGGCAAGCGCCGGAAAAGATGATCAAGATTTTGAGTTACAGCGTCACCGTGATCGTGGGGGTCTTGGCAGTACTTTGTGTTCTAAATCCCCCCCAATACCTGCAAGACTTGATCGTCTTTGCGACAGGGGGACTGGCAGCGTGTTTCCTCATTCCAATGCTACTCAGCCTGTACTGGCCCCGCATGACAGCGAACGCGACGATCGCGGCCATGCTTGGTGGAACGGGCATGCACATGGGTCTGACATGCTGGGGATACCTTGCAAACAATGAATTTCGCGCGTACTCATTTCTCGGACTTAATCCATTCATCTGGGACTTGATCGGCTCGCTGGTGATGGCGTTGATCGTGATTGCAGTCGGTCCAAAGCCCAACCGTGACCTGGTGCTAAAATTCTTTCATGACACCTCCGCAAGCCGCGACTAACGCCCTCAAGATACGCCAGACAGCAAAGCAACTTCCCAACGAGATCAGTACCCTTCGGCAACTCATTGATTTCAGGTGGCTTCACAAACCCCAATTGCCACGGCTAGCCGTGGACTTGGCTACCAAAGTCTCGGCGGTCAGAAGTTTTTGGGCGGTCCGAAATTTTGGGGGACACAAGTACGTAGCGACACAAGTACGTAGCGACCGAAGTACGTAGGGGCCGAAGTACGCAGGGGCCGAAGTACGCAGGGGCCGAAGTACGCAGGGGCAGAAGTACGCAGGGGCCGAAGTACGCAGGGGCCGAAGTACGCAGGGGCAGAAGTACAGAGGTGCAACGGGGAGCACTGAGAATACGGCGTGACTTGGCACGCAAATTCAGATCATTCGACCTATTTCGATGGTTTGATTAAAAATCTACAAAGTCGGTTACCTACCTTTCCCTTGCAATTGCACCGCGTTTTTCATTCGGATTTGCGAGCCTACGGCTTAAAACAGCCCAGACGTGCTTTACCGACCCCGCGGATTCACTGGCTGAAGAAGCCCCCGGCGGCGCGAAACGGCAATTTGGAGGTTCTGCTTGTTTTTACCTATCCGTGACAGCGATCGTAAATCCACTAGACTTAGGCGGTATGACAGATAACGCCCCCAACGACCCAGACGCAAAATCTTT
>CAXGRW010000677.1:0-3203 GCA_964012125.1 uncultured Rhodopirellula sp. | reverse complement strand
GGATATGCCTACATTCGTGATCACAACCGAGACGAACCGAGCTAACAAGATATGCCCGTCAGTTTCACTGGACGTTACCTTGCTCGAGCAGCAACCGTGTGCGTGCGATCATCAACACTGGCAAGATTTGCCGAAGGCTGATCGCACTGCCGATGGTGTGATTTTGCGGGTCGAAAACAGTTGGGTCACAGCGAATCCCATTAGGTTTGTGTCGTATGCCAACTTTTTGACTGGCTGCAATCGCCCCCGGACGTTTTCCCGTGCTAGCATAGCTGGCGGGATCCGGAGATACGCGAGCATTAATTTTGCCACAGACAGCATCGACGGACTTGCTACCCTCGACGCTTCTGGCAATAACACGGCCGGTGGGTCGATTGGAATGAACCTGCTGAGAAGTGACTTGGAACACATTCACTTCGTGAGGCTTCCTATTAATCTCCCAATGGAAACAGGAATGCCGCCGTCAAAGGCGGTGATCCCGTACTCGGCCGAAAGTTCCAAACCCCCTCTCTATTTCAGCATTGTGGCGATTTGACACGATGTATGGCTGGGGTGTCGTTTTAGAGGATGTTTATGGAACGGGAATGGAGTATCGTTAAAAACCGTGAGTCCAAACCTATTATTTTCTCGCCTCTGGTGGCCAGAAATTTAGCCTTCCCAACCAGCCGCCGTAAGTCCGAAACGCTTAGCACCCGATTTCACACCTGTCCCTGAGCGTTCCGTCAAAACTCAGGTTTGATCGATCAATTCTATTACGAAGCATGCCCGTTAGACCTATCGCTTTGCAAACAAACGACCCAAACTCGATGTCACCAAATCCAGACCGAACCCAACGCCGCCGCGAAAGTCTTCGACCAGCGGGAAGCAGCATACGCAGCGGACTTTACGACATCATTTTCGAGGCTGAAACACCCGCAGGCCGCGGATTTGATATCGGCTTGCTGGTCGCGATTCTAGCCAGCATTACGATTGAGTCATTGCAGACTGTCCCTGGCTTTACTCAACAGCCGCAACTACTGCAGTATTTCAATATCGCTGAGTGGGTTTTGACCATCCTCTTTACGATTGAATACGTAATGAGACTCTATTGTGTCCGCAAACCGCTCAGATACGTCTTCAGCTTCTGGGGGTTGATTGACCTACTGAGCATCATGCCGTCCTATGTCACTTACTTCATTGGTACGTCGTCGCGATCATTCGTGATCATTCGAAGCGTTCGTCTGCTCCGTGTCTTCCGAGTGTTGAAGCTATGGCGCATGATGAACGAAGCTGACGAGCTTGCCTCAGCGATCTGGAAAGTGCGTGACAAGATCATCGTGTTCGTTGCAGTTGTTCTGGTCGCGGTCACGATTAGTGGCACATTGATGTATCACATCGAAACCTACTCGCAAGGAATCGTTGACGAGCCGGTCAATGACTTGGCACTTATCTTGGACATCGATGCAGTTTCAATCGAAAAAATCATTGACCAAGATGACTACGTCGTCCTCGATAGCGGCACGACCCCGCTGGTAGTCAATAAGCTGCTGACGCCCTCTGAGTATCTAGCAGCACAAGAGGAATACAACGACAACGCCTTCTTGGCTGACACCGGACCGGATGCCATTCTGAAGATGGTGGGAGCGGTCAATCTCAATGAACTGGTTGACAAGCTCCAAGACAAAGTTGACACGGCTGCCTCGACTGAAATCAAGTCGCAGTTCCAGCAGGAACTCGATGTTGTCACATCGATTCGTGAAATTGCCAATCGCCCGGAAAGCCAATTCACATCCATTCCTCAAGCGATGTACTGGGCGATTGTGACAATGACCACGGTTGGTTACGGAGACGTTGTCCCCAAGACTGCCGTTGGCAAAGTCATCTCGGCGTTACTGATTTTGCTTGGTTATAGCTTAATCATTGTTCCATCAACTTTCGTAAGTGCCGAGTTCATTCAGCAACATCAACGGACCAATGAGCAAGCGCCACCTTGCGAACAATGCAATGCAACCGGCCAACGCGAAGATGCCGAATACTGCTACCGCTGCGGCAAGCGTTTCCCAGCATAGGTGCAACCACACGTGCAGCATTCAACGTCGCAACCACAGACAGCCGCAACACGGGATGCTAACGGCCCGTTGACTGAGGCAACTGAAACCCACCTTTTGCAGCGCACCTCACGCAGACCCCGTACAACGAGGGTGATGTGCCTCCCGGCCAATCAACCCTGAATGCCAGAATTGCAAAGTTTAACAAGCCGTCAGCCAGCAAGTTGCACAATGACTGTCACGTGTCTCATACACCGCTGTAACTCAAGACGGACCGACACCGATGGGGTTCCATCTTTCGTTCGCCAGCCAAATCAACCAAGTGAATCAGAAAAGCACACCCGACGATCTCTGCTCCCGTTTTCTCCAATAGTCGGCAACACGCTTCCATGGTACCACCGGTCGCAAGCAGATCATCGACCAGCAGGACACGCTGCCCCTTCTGAACTCCATCGATATGAATCTGCAACTCGTCACTGCCGTATTCCAAGTCATAGGAATAGCTGTGTGCCTCATACGGCAATTTCCCGGGCTTGCGAATCGGCACAAATCCGACGCCTAACCGCAGCGCCAAGGGCGCCGCAAAAATAAATCCACGTGCTTCCGCTGCAGCAAGAACATCAATGTCTTCGCCCGCGAACAACTCGGCCAACGCGTCGGTCGCTGCCTCCAAAGCTGCTGCGTCCGCTAACAATGGCGTGATGTCACGAAACAGGATCCCAGGCTTGGGGTAATCTGGCACATCACGGACAAATTTCTTCAAGTCAACCATGGAAACCTTCGGTGCATTCAACAGTGGAAAGCGAAAGAACCTCGTTCATGCGATGCACAAACAGTAGAGCACATCCCCTTCTCAGGGAAGTGGCGGTCGCCCGCATGAGCCGCTGGAACCGGGCTTTTCCAACTTAAACAGAAAACCGCCCAGCAACCATCCGCAACCTTTTCGCAGCTTTCCACTGCCGGTAAATCACTCACTGCCGTGCAACACAGTTACTCACAAGACAGACCAATGAATTTTCAGGTTTCTCGCATACCAGGTTGATCCCCCCTGCTCAAATCTCAGGTCATTGTGCAAATCCAGTTTGGTTCCAACCCATCACGAATCAAGGTAATATGAGCTTCATGAAATTCACAAAAATGCACGGTGCAGGTAACGACTACGTTTACGTTGATTGC
>CAXGRW010000676.1:0-3208 GCA_964012125.1 uncultured Rhodopirellula sp. | reverse complement strand
ATGGAGGGGTGTCCCGAATCGTTTTGCCGATGGATCGAAAGACCTTCGACGCATGGATCACTCGTGACGGTGGTGAGGCTGTTCCGAGTTATTGATCACGCTGGGTCACCGTTCCTAACAAACGTCCAATCGCGGCTGGACGTCACTGTGTGCCGCTGTTATTTCCCAACTGTTAGCCGGGAGGCTCCGTACCTTTGCCAATGGCATAAGCGGTACGAGCGGGGGCTCAACAATAGCCTCATCGACGGGAACTATCGCTGCGTCCAAACTTGGATGTCATCGATTTCAACAGGGCCACCCCTGCCGCGGAACTCGATTGTTGGTTTCGTTGTGGCAAACGTTTGAGCTGATCCTGTGATCGTGCTTCGGTTGTCGATTTTTGCGGTGACATAAGGTCCCCAAGTGGTTATGCGTGCACCGTACCAGCGATCGGCTGCAAACGTTTTCTTTTGTTTTGCAATGACTTGTTGATCGGAAACCTCCGTTGCGTTCTCTTTGGGGTGCTTTACGAGAAACCACGCAGTGGGGGTGATTCTCAGCGAGAATAGCGATTTGTCGTTCGTTACCTGTGTATCCGCTTCGTCGAAGCCGAATTCAAAGAATTGTGTTTTCTCGGAGAGCATGAACTTGAATTCGTAAACGGCATTTCCGGTCTCCGCTTGGTGGCGAATGACCGCTGCTTGCTTGTCTTTGGGCCGTTCAGTGCCGACGAGGGCACCGTCTGCAATTTTCCAATTACCTTTTACGATCATCCATTGCTCCCCCAGTTCCGTTCGGTCAAACGATTCTAGTAGGGCTACTTTGCTGTTCGCGGGTTGTTGAGCAAACGAACTGCAGTGCCCTGAGAAGGCAAGGATGCAGAAGCATAATTTAGCCAGAGGATCAGATACTAAGCGTTGGTTCATGGTCTAGCTTTGCGGGGGGAGAAGTGTAGGAAGTCGTGTAATCACGCTGCGGAGCATTGTGCAGCTGCGAACAGTGCAGCAGGAGGATAAAGGAGTGTGTAACGCTGCGCAGCGTGTAAATCTTCAGTTTTGCTCGCAGGTCGAGTCGTGATTGGTACATTCGCAATCTAGACCTTGATGGGCAAAGCCAACTTCCAGGTTACATTTGTGCATCTCACCGGGGTGGCGTGTCATTGAGCCAATCGATCACGTGATTTTCCATCAGTGTGTAAAACGGGTTTTGGCGGCAACGTACAAAAAGCGTGCTCGGAATCATCAAGGCACTGGGTTCTGCGCGCATGCTAATGCAGCCGAGCGACAATCCGTTTGTATTCGATTCGTCTCCATAGACAGGATCGTCGGGGGCAATGGGCACAGCGACGTGTGACAGTGAGATCACGCCGTCCGGCCAGCGATCGGCAATAGGTTGTTCATGCCACTCGCCTTCGACACGTGTTTTGAGCACCATCTGCTCGTGTGTGCTTGCTGCGTTGCGAACAACTGACAGCCGATAACCGTGGCTGTTTTCCTGTAATGCGGGGAGGATGCTTTTTTCGAATGAAAAATTGACAAGGTTGCTCAGATTGTCGACGCGATTGATGTCGAACAGGAATAACTCGTTCTTTTCAGCTTGCAGCCGTGTGAATAGGGCCGTTATGAGTCTGGGTACACTGACAGTGGAATCCACTGCGGATTGCATCGCGAGAATCGGAGGCATTTCACTCATGCGTCCAGATTTTTGCAAAGCCGCCAGCTTTTTTTCGACACCCTGTGTGGTCGACCATGCTTGCGAATTGGCATTCATTGGCCATGAACTGTATTTAAAGGGATCGATTTCGGCATGTATGTGCGACCACTTGGTTTTCTCATTGCGAGAGATCAGGCCAACTGCATTTGAAAGGTGCGTGATTTTTGCCAAAGGGTTGATCCCGATCATCGGCGAGAATAATACAATTGCTTTTACGCTTGGTAAGGCCGCATCATTCAAAGCTGACAAGGCGTAGTGGACGCTTAAAGCGGCACCGTTGGAGTAGCCCGCCAGGAACAGGGGAAGGTTGTCAGGCAGCTTTGAGCGTAACCCTTTTGTTGCCACCTTCACGGCTTCAGTCCAGTCGTCCCAGCAGACTTCTGCCAATGCCCGCGGATTTGTGCCATGACCCGGGACACGCAGCCAGATCACGGTGTAACCTTCCGAATGCAGACGCTCTCCAAGTCGGCGGAGAGAATAGGGGGAATCGCTGAGTCCGTGTACGAGTAGCACACCACCGACCGGATTGTCGTGCAAGAGAACTCGGCTGCGATTCCAATTGTGGTCGAGGATGGATACCGGATTGCATATCGAGTCTTGATTGAAACGGTTGTACGTGCCAGCGGTTTGTGTTGACCATTCATCCCTGATGTAAGCCTCGAGTTCCTCAAAAACCTGCTCCTCTTGTGCGAGGTAATTGTCGAAATCATAGTCCGCAGTGGCGTGCTTGGCACGGAACTCGGATTTGGGACTCTGCAGATGCCAGCCTTGCAACTCGGGTAACGATTTTGACAGGCGGAGCCAGAAGTAGAAAGCGACGGCGGTGGCGATCAGAACTGTCAGGCACAGGTTCAACAGCAGCAGAGCTGGAATCCGTAATGCACGCCAATCCAATCGTTCTTCAGATTTTGAAGATGCAAGTTGAAACCACTCAAATGCTACGGCGGCAACTGTCACCAAGGCGGCAGTGATCACTAGCCACACGAGCGCTCGCAGCAAAAATGAACGTTGTTTGACTGATGGCGTCATCGTGCGCGGGGTCCAGAGGTGATGGTCGAAGTAGAGGGCGGAGGGGGGGCAAAATGCAACTATACCTCCTACTCGCAGAATGACACGACATCCCGTTAGAAGTCTCAGAAGACAGGGGGCATCACTTCCGGTTTTGGTGAAACAGCCGTTTTCATTGGAAAGGAATCTAATACATGAATTGCGAAATACGGAAGACTAATTGATCGTGTAGGCACTGATTACACAACGAGCGTGCAGACCCGGCGGTTGGCGAGACGCGACGGACACCAGAGAAAAAGCATTGTTTATCAGGTGGGGGGTGGCTGATCTTATAAGGGTTCCGCGGTGACCCCGAAGCTTGAACGTTGCGGGTCTGTATGGCTTTACGCACTCCCCAGGATGATTAGCGAACTGTTGGGAGGGAATTGGCGAATGGTAGGATTGCCTGACTTTGCTGATTAAAACGCTCGTATTGCAGTCTGAGGGGCTAATTGACTTGGGTGATTGA
>CAXGRW010000675.1:0-3214 GCA_964012125.1 uncultured Rhodopirellula sp. | reverse complement strand
CCAAAGATCGCCAAGGCAATCGAAGTAATTACATGGCTTGGGGCCTGCTGCAGCTTCCTGGGAATCAGCGAGAGTACTCGTTATACGCGACGGAAGCTTATTACACCGGTCCTGATAGTCGCGTTCGACGTTTCACCTACCGAGTTGATGGATTTGTTTCGGCACATGCTGAGGGAGCCACTGGGCACCTGATCACGAAGCCGATCATCTTCCAAGGGAACACTTTGGCATTGAATCTGCTTACCGCTGAAACCGGATCCATAGCGGTCGAAATTCAGGATCTCGAGGGGAATCCGATCCCAGGTTTCTCACTCACTGATTGTGAACCGTGCCGGGGAGACACGATTGCCCAGCAGGTGACTTGGCAAAACGCCCCGCCGCTGCAAACGTTGGCTGGTCGCCCCGTAAAACTTAAATTTGCGATTCACAATGGCGACCTCTACTCGTATCAGTTCACTGCTAAACGGTGAACTGTGCTCACAGTGAAGCCAGCTGACTCTGAACTGTGCTGACAGTGAAGCCAGCTGACGGTGAACCCTAGCTGACAGAGAATCATCGCCGGTGATCATGCATGCCTGATCACCGCAAAATGTCAGTCACCACCTTCGCACCTCTTCCAGCTGTGATAATTTCTTCGCGGCCTGAATGATCAAAGACCAGTTTGTCCCACTGCAGTCCAAAAAGATGCATCAATGTTGCTTGATAATCGTTGGGGGTCACTTTTTTCTCGACGGCCCGGTGTCCAAAATCGTCCGTTGCGCCATGCACCATTCCCGGCTTTATGCCACCACCCGCTAGCCAGATACTAAACCCCTGACCGTTGTGGTCACGTCCATGTTTCTCGGGTGCACCTTGATTCTGCGTCACGGGTAAACGACCAATTTCGCCTCCCCAGTGGACAATGACTTCGTCCAGCATCCCCCGCTGCTTCAGATCCTTCACTAAAGCTGCAGAGGGTTTATCAGTCCGACGGCAAATAGTTGGCAGTGTTGTGCCAAGATTGCTGTGATTGTCCCACGGTTGGCCAGCTAAGAATAACTGGACAAACCGGACCCCTCGCTCAACAAGTCGCCGCGCGATCAAGCAACGAGTTCCGTACTCACGCGTTTTTTCATCATTCAAACCGTACATTTCATGAGTCGCTTTGGTCTCTTTTGAAATGTCCAAAGCTTCCCGTGCTGAGGTCTGCATTCTGGCGGCCAGTTCATAACTCGCAATTCTCGCTTCCAAATCATCTGCTCCGGGAAAGCGATCGGCATGACGTCGATTCAGCGTCTGCAGAAAATCAAGACCTTGCTTTTGTGGTCGTCCGCGGAGGTGTGCCGGTGCCTGTAGATTCAAGATCCGCGGTTCTTTGGGACGCACCACTGTTCCCTGATACAACGCCGGCATGAAACCACTGGACCAGTTATTGATTCCATCAACCGGATGGCCACCCGGATCGGTCAGCACCATGTAAGCAGGCAGATTCTGGGTTTCCGATCCCAACCCGTACAGCAACCATGAAGCAAAATGTGCTCGCCCCAACACACCCGGAATTCCTCCATGGAAATAGCGAATGGATACTTCATGGCCATTGGCACCAGTGTGCATGCTTCGTATCAGACAAAGGTCATCCGCGATGCCCGCTGTCTCCGGCAACAATTCGGAGAATTCCGTGCCACACTGTCCATGTTTGGAGAACTTCCACCGAGTCCCCATCAATTTCTTACTCGCTTCGTTCGCAAAGCTGTACGCAATGTCTTCCTTGTAATCTGTCCCGTCAAACCGAGTGAGTTCCGGCTTGGGATCCATCAAATCCATATGAGACGGGCCACCATGCTGAAACAGAGAAATCATCGCCTTTGCTTTAGGCTCATGATGGGGTGTCTTTGGAAGAAGATCAAAGCGTTCAGATTCAGAAGCACTTTTCTTTAATTTTGCTGATGCATTTTCTTGTTGCATCAACCACGCCAATGCCAGCGATCCCACCCCCATCGCCTGCTGTTGCAAAAAAGCACGTCGTGAGTAAATCATCGATTCACCACCTTTCCTTGATCTTGCCGCAGGCAGCCAAACGCAGCATTGGCGGACAACATAGGACTATTCCACATACAAAAACTCATTTGATGCAAACAATGAATGACAGAGGGTACTCATCGCCTGCTGCACGGCAGTCCGCCCTTCAATGAGATACTCGGGTGATGATTCGAGCAGCGACAATTGCCGTTGCAGGAACTCCGCCGCAATGACAAGTTCTTCGTCTGCAGGCTGCCGACCATAAACCAACTCCCACGCACGAATGATCTGGCCAGCTAAATTGGCGTAAGAATCTACGTGTCCACTAAAGCATTTTTCCGAACCAATCGTTTGTTCGGTGCCATCATCCTGCCGTAGGACGATCGTGTTTTTCCAATCATAGGAATCTGTATTGGTTCCCTCGCGACAATCCGTAATAAAATCAATGGTATCACCAGCCGAAATTTGAAATTCCTCAACCATCGTCTCAGTGGTGCCATGATAGGCAACCCATTGTCCGTGCAACTCACCAGCACGACTGGAAACAATACGACCACGAACGCCATCCCCATTTTCAGATGGATGACTCAAGACGCCTGTAATTGTGACAACCCCATCTGCGGGTGATGTCCATCTGCGAATCACTGCGTTCCTGCCACTGCCCGGATGTCCTCCCGTCGCACGCAACAGCGTGTATCCCAACTCCGGGTCGGGCAATTCCTTACCCGCTTGCCACTGGGTCCCCGTCCAATGCCCCAATAGTTGAAACGTTGTTTGAAATTCAGATGTCTGATCGTACCAACCATAGCCGTATTGCCACATCGGTTTTCGATTCACCAGATTGTCCGTCAAGGCAAGCTGCGAACTGGTTGGTTCTGCTGGATTGCCTGCTACCCGATCAGCAAGATTACCAGCCTGCTGGAGTATAAATTCTCCATTTAGCAGAACTAATGACTGGGTCGCAACCGTCGACGACGGTCTTACTTCGCAATTAGTTTCCATGACCGGGGCGTCAAAGGTTTGCAACATCCCCACGGGTCGACTACGACGTGTCTGAATGTAGATACTTCGCCGGGACTGACCGCCCTCAACCATCACCTGCCCCGTATCATCTTCTTTGATTTTCAGCGGTGGACCGTACAGAGTTGCATCAAGACGACCGCTTGCAGCAAGCATTCGATCTCGGATCGTCTCTGCCTCAAGGCGTCGCAATCGT
>CAXGRW010000674.1:0-3216 GCA_964012125.1 uncultured Rhodopirellula sp. | reverse complement strand
GTTATTGACGCTTTGTTGGAACGGCACACAGACGGTGTCGTGTTGGTGTGGGGAAAAGACGTGTCGGAAGTTCTTCCCGTTCTGCGAAAGCAGCATCCTCGCTATACCTGTTTTGTCGCGAGTCGTGAGGAAGCGGGAAGAAACTTTGTAGCGGCTGTACATCAGCTGACGCGTCAATATGACAGCGACCCTTACACAGACACTCTTTGGGGAATTCTCACGGGATATGATGCTGACAACGCACTCGAAATTGCCAAGACAGATGCGCCGCTGGCTGTGAAGAAGGTCGCGTCGGGAACCGAATTAGCTCTGGAACTTTGTGAGCAGGGTGTTTGGTACGACGAATTGGTTCAAAACAAAAAGGTAAGTAAGCACATCGGTGGCGTGCCAACTCAGCAAAGAGGTCCCTCCGATACAACCCAAGCTCTTGCTGACACTTTGACTAAGGACGCTGCAGATTTGTTTGTGACTTCTGGTCACGCGACAGAACGTAATTGGCAAATTGGCTTTCGATACAAAAACGGAACGTTTCGATCCAAGCAGGGTCAGATGTTTGGTGTCCCGTTGGAGGGTGAGTCGTTTGAAATTTCTTCTTCAGAGCCGCGGGTTTACATGGCAATTGGAAATTGTCTCATGGGGCACATTGATGGGCCCGACGCGATGGCGTTGGCGTGGATGAACGGTTTGGGGGTACGGCAGATGGTGGGTTACACCGTGGTTACCTGGTACGGCTACGGCGGCTGGGGGGTTTTGGATTATTTCACCGAGCAACCCGGACGTTACACACTGACAGAAGCATTTCATGCCAACCACCATGCATTGATTCACCGGCTGGATCAATGTTTCGATGGAGTCACTGGAGTCTCACTTGAGCCCGGCTCGCAACGCCTGCCTGCTGTGCAACCCAACGCGATCGGCAAGCAATTAGGTTTGTCAGCGGCAGATTGTCGGGGGTTGTTGTGGGATCGCGACACGGTTGCTTTTTATGGTGATCCCGCGTGGGAAGCCCGTTTACCGTCACGGCCCAAGGCGTATGGACAAAAACTGGAAATTGAAGGCGACATCTATACTCTCACTATCTCACCACGTTTGGCCTCCAAGTCATTCGAGCCTGTCAACACAAATGGAGCGCAAAGAGGGTGGCGACCGATCGTACAACTACTTGATCACCGAATTCAGCACGTCTCGCTGTTGACGGGCGATGATCTTGGCGTTGTGATTTCGGATGACTTTATCTTGATACCAAATCCTCGGACTGTGGATCCTGAGCGTGACTACGTTGTCAAATTCAAGGCAGAACGTGTGGACTGAGTTCTGTTGGGTGGGTGTCCTGCAAACCGGTAAGGAACGCTCATTCGTGATCGACAGCAGAGCTATCCCAAGACTTCGGAATGCGTGAAATCACGCGTCCCATGTTGAAAGTCTTTTCGCGTGTGCTTGCAATTGTGGTTTGAACTTCTCCAGCATCATTAACCCGGCGAGCAGGATGAGCCCCATGCTGATTCCGAATACCCACCATGGCCATGTCGATTCAAATGCACGATTAGCGTGCCAAACCATACTGGTGACACCTAGGAAGACAAACGTTGCACCGAGGTACAGAAAAGGACGTATTCGAAGAATGACGCCAAGCAGCATGCCGGCCAGTGCAAGCAGAATCAAAATGATAGGCCCAGAGAGCGTCGTGCCAATTTGCTGCAGCAGCATGTCAGCGGAGCTACTGATATAGATGACCAAAGTAGCTCCATAGCGAATTCCAGATGCTACTTGTGGGGTAATGCGTGCTCGGTAGAGGTGGGTCATGACAAGCATGCAGGCTGCGGGTGGAATCAACCAGAGTTGGGGATGGATCAAGAATCCCCATCCTGGCAATTGCACCAACACAAACCACCATGCAGCGTTTCCAAGGATCACGCCCGCTACACGCGGTAGGGGGGATTTCCACATTGTGCCCACTGCAAAGTAATAGGTGGCTGCAATGATTAGCAGTATTTCGTAATGAGAGTTGATCATGTTTGCCAGAATGGTGTTGCCTTGATTAGAAGCACTTAGCCATAGCCCAAGCATGGGGATCAAGGGCAGGTACAGTGATGTTTTGCGAATGGTCGCAGCCATCACAGCATCACCTCGTCGGCGCGCAAATTCTGTGATCCCAACACTTAAGAAAGATAGTCCCATGACCACGTAGGGCCAGTGTTCTCGGAGGCCAGCAAAGGCCCAGGTTGGCTTGCACAGAAAAATGTGGAGCCATGTCAGGAAACCAAACGCTTGTGTCGCCAAGATAAGGTAAGTGCGTTGTTGATCTGAAATGGCAATCGTTGGGCGTAGGTACCCGTTGGGGCCCGTGGTCAGTGCAATCGCTGCACCCATCAGGCTCAGTGCTCCCAAGGTCAAAGCTGCTCCAATGACTGCTACCAATGGTAAATTGGCAATTCCGTTGCTGTCACGTAGCAGAAACTCTAGAGTGATCATGGCAAATGTCGAACACAATGCGGCGATTGCCGTTGTAATGGCACCCTTCTGAAATGCATCCATCCAGCGATTTCTCATGTTTTCGCTGATCAACTTGGGCAAGACAAAGAGCAGCGTTGGAATGATCAGGGCCGACGCAACCAGCCACCTCATGCAGCCTGTGAGCAATAAGTACTCGTTGTCTAACTTGCTTGCAGTGGCCCACATTGCGATAGCAACCAAGCCCAAAGAAACTGCGACATGTCTCAGTTTTGAAACAGATGCCTGTTCCGCGACTTCGGTGAAGGCCCACGCAGTCATTGCAATGCTCGCAATGGCAATCTGAACCTCTATCAAAGGTAGTTGTGCAATCATCATCAAGATTGGGCTAGCAACACTTATGCACGCAAAAATTGACAGGATTACGGTTGCTGCTGAAGCCAGACGTTTGAAGTGCGTCATAGATGCACTTGAGGTTAACCAGCCAGTCAGCTTTGCAAGGTTCCCGAGGGAAGATGTGATCACCACAAGCAGGAATGCATAACTGATGATTGCTGCCGTGTACTTGTGGGAGATTGATCCGTCCAGCATACCTGTGATGGCAATCGCCAGTATCGAAGATGCAGTACACAGCATCGTCAAGGAAATGAACCAATCAGCAATGGTTCGAGGACGGAACACAACCGAGGCTGCCACCAAGCCGTAGCAGGTTAACCTTAGCCACAGAAACGGATTCAGGATTGAATGAGCATGGTCGATGAAACC
>CAXGRW010000673.1:0-3219 GCA_964012125.1 uncultured Rhodopirellula sp. | reverse complement strand
CGGACGAAGATGTCATGAAGATTTTCCAGCGGCAAAAAAGTCTGAAATGACCGACAACTCACGTCTGGCCACTTTGACTGGCCAGAGCCGAGTAGCCAGCGGCGAGTAAAGCCAAGACTCACCATCACGCTTCACCCTGATCACCCTGCTTGTCCTACTTGCCCTACTTGTCCTCGAATCTCTGCTCGTCGTTAATGATGGGAGTACGCAACTTTGATTGACTCAAACAGGTGCAATAGTACTACTGAACTCGTTCACACTCAGTTACGTGCGGATTCTCCATCCGCTCCATTTCAACCGGGTAATTGTCCATCGACATTGTATAGCAGTCTTCGAACCGCGGACGCATGAAGTCATCGATTTCCGGGTCGTGAGTGGGCTGAACAATGAACTCACTGCCATCGGGAACACTGCGGATATGCCCTTCTTCAATCACGATCTCACCACCCTTGATGACATACCTTGGATAACTGAACATGCGGGCCACATCGACATCCTGTTCGTAAATCGCGATGTCTGCATCACAGCCCAGTCCAAGGTTTCCCTTGCGAGACAACCCCAAAGCTCTGGCAGGCCCTGCAGAGACCAAGGTCGCGACCTCGTAAAGCGTGTATTCGCGATCGAGTTCCGGAAGAGTGATTCGGCTTTTAATGCTATCCGGCAATTTCTTGAGACACTCGCGACGAAAATCAGCACACATCAAGAGCTGTATGATTTCTGGATAACGCCAGAAGCAACCCCCGTTGGGATGGTCCGTCGAAAGGAAAACCTGCCAAGGATTATTAATCAGCAACATTAACTCCAATCCCACCGCCCACTGCACCGCGTTCACAATATTGCTTGGCTTGTAAGAATAGGGAACGATCCCACAACCAGTTTCGTTCTCAATATCAACGTTACCCCATTTACGCCCAGTCAGTTCATAAAGAAGATACTGCCATGGACCATCTGCCGAGATAGTCACCGTGTCACCAAAGAGCACAGCGCCCGCGTCGGTCGTGATGTGCGGGTTTGCATTGAAGAACTCAGCTAGCTGAACCGTTTCCGAACGCATGGTATCCCAGTCATCCCCCCCATATGCATGAAACTGCGAATGCGCAATATGCGTCCGCTGCCCTTCCAAGTGCTTCAGCGTTTCCATTGTGGTCGAGATATTTCCGGGGGCGCCGAGGTTGTTGCAGTGCAAATGCATTGGATGTGGCAGACCTAATTCATTGCAAATACGGGCAAGCTGCGAAACAATTTTTCCAGGCGTTAGCTTCTTGTATCCTTCAATGGCCGAATTTACCTGCTTGGCATCCTTTCCCCATTTCCATGCAGCAACGCCACCAGGGTTGACCGCTTTCACCCCGTACGATTTTGCCGCATTGATGTACCAGGCAACTATATCTTTGGCTCGGTCATAATTCCCTGCTTCAAGCTGGTCCAACATGATCTCATTGTTGGCCATCAAGACCAAACTGGTCTTATCCAATATCGGGATGTCTCTGAGCTCTTCGTGAGTATGCCGCGCCGACATCACGGGCACCGCGGCCTCATTGACCGTGGTCCAGCCCATGCCTGCATACAAATAGCCTGTGGCGAAAGTCGTCGGCGCCATCCCCCCCAGACCGGATCGGCGACCGCGTGAGCGAATGAAAGCTTGAGTCCAACGATGATCTTCTGGCGTCATTGCACGAGCAAAGTTGATGGCCCCACCAGCAACATGCGTGTGCGCATCTACACCGCCGGGAAACACAATCATGCCGGAAGCGTCGATAACTTGACCGCCGGAGACCGACTTGACGAACTTGCCATCATCATCGATGCACAGATCCCGGACCTCACCATCAATGTTGTTTGCGGGGTCAAAAACCTTTCCGCCCACAATTCGAAGCATACCTTATCCACCTTGAAAAGAGAGTTGCTTGAGTTACTTCTTGTAAACTTCACTTGGGTCGAACACGAGTTCGCCCACGTTTTCGACAGCACCACTTTTGAGCTGAACTTTTCGAAACAAACAACTGCGATACCCTTCGTGGCAGGCCGCACCACCAACCTGCTTGACCTTGATCAAAATGGCATCAGCATCGCAGTCAAAATAGATGGACCTGACTTCTTGGATATGCCCACTCTGCTCTCCCTTACGCCACAATCTCTGGCGACTGCGGCTATAGTAGACGACATGGCCGGAGCGAATTGTTTCGTCCCATGCCTTTCGATTCATGTAAGCGAGCATAAGTACATCGCTCGTATCGTCATCTTGGGCAATGACGGGAATCAACTCAGATTTTACGAAGTCTGGGCCGTTCACTGAAACCTCCATTGTTACGGAACAGTGGTAGTGGAATCACAAACGTACGCCTCAATCGCGTCTGACAGCTTCGGACGCGTCTGAGAGCTTCGGATCATGGCTTTCGAAGCGTTTGAAGTACTTTTCGCGAACACGCACACATGCAATCCGATTGCATTCCCCATTTCACCCGCTTTTGAGTTCGAATTCCAGTGGGTAGAAGGCCAGAAATGAACAAGACGGACACAGTAAACCACTCAAACTCGACTTTCGAGGCCAGCTTGCCCGATCTTTCAGTGCGGCGTCTTCGGCCACCACCGCCTGCCCTCGACCGCTTGCCCCAGCCCCTCATCTCTTAACGACTCTTAACTCTTGACGACTCTTAACGAAGGCCCATAAAAAAACGGCATTTCCGACCGCACCTTTCGTTGGCCTAAAACGCCGTTATTCACGAGTGCGGACGAGAGGATTTGAACCTCCACGCCCTCAATCGGGCACCAGGTCCTTAGTCTAAAAACAACACCTCCCAGGCATGGAAACCCCGCAAAAAACGGTTTTCCCGAAACAACCAAACCGCTGAAACAGGACCGAAACCGACTCAACGGGTGTACCCGTAATCTCACCCCCGAAAAGCAATTCCAAAACTTTTCCGGTTTCCACTCCGGTTTTCGACGCGAAATGTACTTAACTAAGAGCAGCCCCGCCCGACGCCGCTGCCACCGGTGTTGGGTCTTTTTGTATGCTTGGTACGTCGTGGCGATAGTTCAGTGGCGTTTAGTTGTCTGGTTTGAGTGGGGTAAGCGTAAATCCTTTAAAGTTTACTGTTGTTTGTGTTGCTGCTCTTGTTTTCTGTGGGTGTGATCAGGAGTAACCTAAGCCTCTAGGACCGACGCCTCTAAAACCCAAGCCTCCAGTAACGACGCCTGACAAGCAGGCTACCACTGCTG
>CAXGRW010000672.1:0-3219 GCA_964012125.1 uncultured Rhodopirellula sp. | reverse complement strand
CTCGTGATATTGGGCGTCCAACGCATCGGGCCTCGACGCAAGCTTTTCGGCCAGTTCACTCGGAAGATTGCCAACCAAACTGACAGTCCGCTGATTGTGATCAGCCGACGGGGTTAACCAAACCATTCGTCTTCTTTGTGCAAAGCTTGTCGCTGTCTCTCATTCGGCAGGTGAATTGACAGAATCCGATGTCGTTAAACATCGATCGCGAATTGATTATGGGCTTGGTGCCCATAATCAATGAACGACGAAGGCAGTTTGGAAAGTGAATCTTGGCAGCGCTGGTGAATCTGAATGGCGGAGTTGTGGGCCATGGTCTCAGCCGAAGACACCTTAGTTTGGGTCAGATGTCGAGTCCACATCAGTGGACAGTTGCTTCAGTTTTGGACGGCGTTTTCTACGAGTTTTTTCGGGAACCATTCCACGCATGGCTTCCAGTTTTCCAAAGCAGAGTAGTCGATCGTTTGGTTCCAATGTTCGCTTCAGACGAGGATTCGGGATTACCGTTTGCCCTCGGTAAAGGGTTAACACATTGATGTCCTGCTCGGGGAGGCCAGACTCATCGATTGATTTTCCGATGAATTCAGAACCTTCCGGAATATGGATCTCGGTGACGCCGTACCCTCGGCTAACGGAAAGTCGTTGGCGAACATCCACTTCTGGAAAGTCGATTTGGGCGGCAATGTAATCAACAATTGCGCCGGCGATATCAAGTTGAGTGCAGGTCTCGATTCCCTCAAGCCCTGGCGAGGAATTGACTTCCATGACTTGTGGGCCTTCGTCACTTTCAAGCATGTCAACGCCAGCGACACGAAGTCCCATGATTTGTGTGCATCGTACGGCTGTTTGGCAGTAAGTTTCGTCCAGAATGACTCGTTCGGTTCGGCCACCACGGTGAACATTACTGCGAAACTCTTGTCCCTGAGCAACACGCCTGATTGCAGCAACCACACGATCACCGACGACAAAGGCACGAATGTCTTTCCCTTTACTTTCAGAAACAAATTTTTGAATCAAGACATTTTGTCGAGTGCTTTGCAGTGTTTCTATAATGGCCTCGGCAATCTTGACGCTTTCAGCAAGGATCACGCCAACGCCCTGCGTTCCCTCAAGTAGTTTGATGATGATGGGGACACCACCTACCCTTTCGATCGCTGGCAGGACATCCCGTTTCTCTCGGACAAACGTTGTCTCTGGAATGCCGATTGCATGTCGGCTAAGAATTTGTAAACAGCGTAGCTTGTCTCGGGAGTTGGCAATGCCTGCCGAGGATGCAGCCGAGAAGACATCCATTTGTTCAAACTGGCGCACGACGGCAGTGCCAAAGTAGGTAATCGAGGCACCAATGCGGGGCACAATGGCGTCGTAGTCGCTCAGCGGCTTCGAGCGATAATACAGGTCAGGTTCGCCTTTCTCCAGGTCGATGGAGAATCGTAGGGTATCAAGTACCTTGACCTTATGACCACGTTTGCTGGCAGCTTCTTTCAGACGACGCGTGCTGTAGCAGTTAGAGGCACGCGAAAGAATGGCAAGCTTCATCTCAAAATCTCGGTAGAGTGATTATTTACTGCTTCAGGTGTTGTCGGGTTTCTTTCTTCGCTTTGGGCGACCACCGAAATAGGATCTTCCTGGGTCGACCAGCATGCGTCCACGCATGGCCTCACGTCCAACCAGCATGCGAAATCCCATTTGTGACCGATCTGCCAGCGTTAGTTCAATCGTCCACTCCTGATTCAACCATGAGGCTGTTGTTTGAATCACGATCCGGTCGGTCGCTTCGCCACTGGAACTGCGAACGCTGCGGATGTCATGCACCTCAGCAACGCAGCAGACTTCCATTTGTTCTCGGCGTTGGATTGGGTGTACCTTGAATCGAACTAACGAACACCCCTCCTGCTGGAACTGTTCGATGTCATACGCATGCAGGCTCGAGGAGCGGGCACCTGTATCAATTTTTGCCTTGATCCGTGGTACGCCGAGGTCGGGTAGTGATAACCATTCCCGCCATCCGATGATGATCAACGGCGAATCGGTATTTGGATTTTGCTCGGCTTTGGACAAGAGTTTGCTCTTACGATGCTTAATTGCAGACTGTCTCACCACGTTACCCTCAGTTGAACCCTCACATCGTGGATTGTCCAGATGGGAATTTGACGTGGTAAATGAACCTCAGGTCCCCCAATGGGATTGGTACACCTTGGGCGTGTGGTTTAGAATCCGAATCCCTGATCCCGGAGCTATTGTGGTGAAACGTCGACAATCCCAGTCCCAACCGAAGCAAGGAAAGGATGCTGAAAAACCACGCGTGCGCCGCATTGGGTCGATTGTGGGGCAGCTGATTTCTCGACGTGGGTATGCGCAGGTGTCAGCCAATGAGGCGATCCACCAATTGCTGGTTTTGGAAGTCGGAACTGAACTCGGTGGAGGTCTGCAAGTAGGCAACTTGAGGCAAGGCGTGCTTCATATTTATGCCTCGGATTCAGTCACTCTTCAGGAATTGAATTTCAGAAAACGTGGCATTCTGAAAAGGATTCAGCGGGAACTACCCGAGAATAAAGTCAAGGATTTGAGGTTTCGCATCCAGACATGAGCCCGAGGAAAGAATTGCCAGACTACACCGCTGGGCCTGATGGTCTGCAACGTTGTTGGTGGTGCGGAGATGATCAACAATACATCGAGTACCATGACCTCGAATGGGGTAAGCCTGTTGCAGATGACCAGCAGTTATATGAGAAGATGTGTCTTGAGGGATTTCAGGCAGGTCTGAGCTGGATCACGATTTTGCGCAAACGTGCTGCATTTCGATCTGCTTTTCGCGATTTCAAAATTGAAAGCGTCGCCAAATTCTCGTCGGCGAAAGTCGAGAAAATGCTACTCGATGCAAAAATTGTTCGGCACCGCGGCAAACTCGAGTCGGCGATCAATAATGCCCAAAGGGCCCTTGAGTTGCGGGATGAATTTGGATCACTGGCACACTTTTTCTGGCAGTTTGAACCAGCGGAACCCCAATATCTTGATCACCGCAAGGAAATGAAGGCTCATCGTTCTGAGTCAACAGCTCTCAGCAAAGAACTGAAAAGGCGTGGTTGGTCATTTGTGGGGCCGACGACTTGCTATTCTCTGATGCAAGCCATGGGAATGGTGAATGATCACCTTCGTGAGTGTCATCGGTGGAAAGTGATCGAGCAATTGCGTTCTGAATTTACCCGACCCTGATTG
>CAXGRW010000671.1:0-3228 GCA_964012125.1 uncultured Rhodopirellula sp. | reverse complement strand
GTCGGACGGCAACGGCACTGAAGCGGCCCCAGCGACGCTGCCCAATTCAGCGAAACTGCCAGAGCACGACCATACGCGACCGACAAACCAACCTCTGCCGGAGGACTTGGCGTGAACGACGCGTGGGTCTGGGGATCGCTGTCTTTGATTGGCTTCGCACTTAGCAGTGTGGGTGGCTTGGGTGGCGAGTTGCTTGATAGTTTTGCTGGTCGCCAGCTAGAGGCCTACTGCCGTTTAAAAAAGAACCGTGATCGTTTTGGAGCTATCCTCGACAATCAAGATGCAGCCATCCGCGGCAGCGAATACCTGCGCATGATCGGAACGGTTTTGTTCCTGATTGCCGGCACGGCTGCCATTTTCGTTGACGAGACCAATCCACCGCCACTCCGCTTGGTGTATTGGGCTCTGTCAGCTGGTGTCTTGATGATGATGGTTCACGTCTGGCTGCCTGCGGCTGTAACACGTTTTGCATCCACTCAGGTGCTCTATCACACTTGGCCATTCTGGCGCAGCCTCTCCATCCTGATGAGTCCTCTTTCCGCACCCGGTGAACTGGTCGAACTGGTCACACGCAGACTGACGGGTACTGCCGAACACGAAGACGAAGAAGAGGAACTGCTTGAGGACGAAATCCGCACTATCGTCACCGCAGGAACACGCGAGGGATTCTTTGGACCAGGCGTGCGAGAGATGATCCAGGGGGTGATGACGCTGCACGAAGATACAGTCGGTCATATCATGACCCCTCGTAGCGATGTCGATGCGATTGATGTCACGACCGACTGGAACCAGACACTGGACAAGGTTGTCGACGCGGGCCGAACTCGTTTCCCGGTGTACGAAGGTACCCTCGATCATGTCGTCGGGATTCTATACGTCAAAGACTTGCTGCCTTATCTATCCAGCCAGACGATCCCGGACCAATCACTGCGGGAAATCTGCCGGCGTGCTTGGACCGTGCCGATTGACCGCTCGGTCGAGATCATTCTCAGGGAATTCCTGCACAGCCGAAGCCACATGGCGATCGTGATTGATGAATTCCAGCAAACTGCAGGAGTCGTGACCATCGAGGACGTGCTTGAGGAAATTGTTGGCGAAATCGTTGATGAGTCGGACGAGGAGGAAGAGTTTGGCATCGAAGTCATTGACTTGGACACCGTCGAAGTTGATGGTCGAGTGATGATGGATGACCTCAACGAAATGACCGACTGGGAACTGCCGGAAAGCGATGATTACGAGACAATTGCCGGTTACGTGCTATTTCACGTCGGCGCCATTCCCAAAGCGGGAGAGCGGCTTGTCATCGAAAACACAGAGATCGAAATCCTGAAGGCGAGTGTTAGAAAAATTGACTCCATGCGAATCCACCGGATTGACGAGCAGGATCAAAAAGCGGGCTGACCGCATTCTAAGCGTTCACGCACAGACGGGCCATTTCCGCAAGGGTACGCTCGGGAGCAAATCGTCGCCCATTCGGGCAATTAACCCCGCGAATCAGCAACAATGCGTGGGTACGTCTGATTGTCCGGAGGTTTACACACCGCTAAACTGCTAGCAGCGTGACGAATCTTCTATCCACGCCTGAGTAACAGTGTTCCCGACCAATTGAATGTGGGGAAAACGTTGCCGAGACAGCCTGATTTTCCTCTGGAATTGCCGATGAGCCCGACATCAAACCTTGAAGTCCGAAACGCCGATACAGTCAAAGTGGCATACGACGGTCAGGAATTTGAATTGCCGGTGGTTGAAGGCTCGGAGGGCGAACGAGCAATCGATATCAGCCGACTCCGAGGTCAAACCGGCCTGATCACCCTGGATGAAGGTTTCGTGAATACGGGTAGCACCCGCAGTGCGATCACTTTCCTCAACGGTGAGAAAGGAATCCTTCGGTACCGCGGCTATCCAATTGAACAACTGGCGGCTAAATCCGACTTCATCGAAACAGCCTATCTGCTGATCAATGGTGAACTCCCGAACGCCAAGCAGGCGGAAGATTTCCGGGTAGGAATTCGCGAACATACCATGATCCACGAGGACATGCGTTCGTTCTACAACGGGTTTCCTCGAGATGCCCACCCCATGGCGATCTTGAGCAGTGTGGTTGGTGCCCTTTCGACGTTCTACCAGGACGCGATGGATGTGCATGACACAGCTCAGGTTGAAATTTCCATCTACCGACTTCTAGCCAAACTGCCCACGATCGCAGCGTACAGCTACAAGAAATCGATGGGACAGCCGTTCATTTACCCGAATAATGAACTGAGCTACTGCGAGAACTTCCTGCACATGATGTTTGCCACGCCGGCACACGAGTATCTGGTCGATCCAGACTTTGCAGAGGCTCTGAACCTGCTGCTAATCGTGCATGCTGACCATGAGCAAAATTGCAGTACCTCAACGGTCAGAATGGTGGGCAGCAGCAACGCCAACCTGTTTGCGTCCATCTCTGCCGGCATCGGAGCTCTGTGGGGACCACTCCACGGCGGAGCCAACGAAGCCTGTGTGAACATGCTTGACACAATCGCCAAAGACGGCGGCAACGTTCAGAAATACGTTGATATGGCCAAAGACAAGGAGAACGGTTTCCGTTTGATGGGTTTTGGCCATCGTGTCTACAAAAACTTTGACCCACGAGCCAAAATCATTCGGGCCAGTTGTGACAAGCTGCTAGCCAAATTGGACCTCGACGATCCACTATTCGAAGTCGCTCAGAAGCTCGAAGAAGTTGCATTGAAGGACGAGTACTTCATCGAACGAAAGCTGTACCCCAACGTCGATTTCTACTCGGGCGTTATCTACCGTGCTCTGGGAATTCCAATCCAGATGTTCACAGTGCTGTTCGCGATCGGGCGACTACCCGGCTGGATCGCTCACTGGAGCGAAATGCACAGCAATCCTGCTACTCGAATCAATCGCCCACGTCAGGTCTACACCGGCAGCACCGAACGCGATTTCGTACCTATCGAAAAGCGATAAGTCGCGTTGCTGGCTGACGACTGATTATCAAAACTGCCTGCCTGGCCGCGGGCAGTGCTTTCTTACGAGCGATAGCTCTCGCAATTGCATACCGACCCTCATCTTAGCATCGGACACTCATCCGGTGCCGACGCCGAGCGTTGGGGTCGCACAACCAAACCGGCGGAGCAGGGCAGCGGAAACAAAGTGCTTTCTAGAGCAATAGGCCCGCAATCGCCCCGGTCATGCAACAGGCCAACAGCCCACCAAACA
>CAXGRW010000670.1:0-3229 GCA_964012125.1 uncultured Rhodopirellula sp. | reverse complement strand
ATACACCGGTGGCATTCGGACCACGCCATTGATGCCAGTTGTCAGCGAATGATTCACCGAAAGCAGGCATCGGGATGGCGATTAGCAACAGGCATGCACTGAGAATGGATTTGCTTTTCATGCTTTTTCTGTTAATTACTGAAGTCGAGTTTTGGATCTGATGGGTGCTAAACAGTGAGTGTGCCAGTGCTGGTTCCGAAATTGTCTGTCTCGATGCCGACACGGTTTAAAAGATGAACGTACAGATTGCACAACGGTGTATTGTCTGACTTGCTGTGAGCCACATGACCTTGGTGCTTGTGCTTGCCACCGGCAAGAATGATCGGCAGGTTGCTCGGGTCGTGTGCATTTGCGTTGCCCAAATTGCTACCCAGTAACACTGACGTGTGATCAAGCAATCGGCCCTCTGCTTCGGTGGGTTTGGCCAATTGTCCCAGCAGTTCATTGAAGCATTTTAGCAGTTCTGTTTCGATAATTTTCAGTTGCGAGATTTTGTTGGGGTCCTGTCCGTGGTGTGACAGATTGTGGTGTTCTGCTGAAATACCGCCAATTTTTGGCACAACCATGTGATCCTGAATCATGACTGTGATGATGCGTGAGGAATCAGTCTGCAGAATCAGCGGAATCAGGTTCAGCATGGACTTGGTTCGTCCGATCAGGTCAGCCGAGTCATCAATGTCCTGCGGCGGGTCGACCTGGACTTGTGGTTTGGGCCGATCAAGCCATGCTTCGGCTTCGCGCAACTCGGATTCCGCGACACGGATAGCCTCGAAGTACTCATCCAATTGTCGGTGGTCATTGACTCCGGTTTTTTGCCTGAGCATTTTGGATTGGTCCGCAACGGAGTCGAGAATACTGCGGCCATCAGCAAGTCGCTCCCGTTGTCGACGCTGTTCCCATGCGTTTCCTGTGAGAAACATTTTGGCGAACACGACCGATGGCCGATTGTGGGCCGGCAACATCACTCCATTGCTGGTGTAAGACTGACTCTCGGTTGAGTTCGTGCTGAGTGAAAGGGATGGAAAACGTGTGACATGACCCAGTTTGGTAGCAGCATACTGGTCGACTGAAATTGAGTTTTTAAAACCTCCCAACCCCGGGTTGCGTGCTGCTGACAGCCACGTCATTTCCGTGTCGTGTGGCTCTTTGCCATTCTGGTCAGGATGAGACAGCCCGGAAAAAAGTGTGAAGTCTTTTCGGTGCTCAGCAAGCAGGTTCAAATACTCAGTGCTTTCGTAATCGTTGCCCGTGGTGGTTGGAAACAGGGAAGGCGAATGCAGGCCCAGCGCATTGCAGATCAGCAGCATTCGTTGGGGCGGTTCGACTGGCCCGGTGGCGTTTGCCGACGTCATGGACTCAAGAAATGGCAAGGCAATGGAGAGTCCGCTTGTTTTGAGCGCAGTTCGTCGCGAAATGAGTCTGGGCATCAGCGATTCCTGAAAAGCGGACTGTCGACAGTGTGGTGGATCAGGCTTCGCAAAGGATAACCCTCAGTTTGAGTTGCACGAAGTATTCGCTCAAGTTCCTCACGGTCCTGAAACTCGATCTCTCCACCGGTCGAAAAGGTGAGTAGTTTGGCAAGCAGGTTTCGGGCCACTTGATTGTTGGATTTTTGCAGATAGGTCTTGTAATCGCGCATCCCGTTGAACGGGAATCCATCACTCGTCACGCCAGACATGTCGACAGCGTGGCCAAGATTGTAATCGCGGTGTGCAAGTCGCAAACCCGGGGGCGACGTTCGCTTGACTCCCTTGCTGTTGCGATAGCGATTGCGAAAATTGCCAACAGGATCAAAACATTCCATCGCGAATCCCGGCGGGTCAATCTGACGGTGGCAAACAGCACAAGCCTCGATCTGCTGATGCTTTTCCAGCGTTTCACGAATGGTCGTGGCTCCGCGTGTATCGGGTTCGATCGATCCAACACTAGGTGGTGGCGGATTGGGTGGAAGCCCCAACAGGTTTGTTAATACAAAGTTTCCCCGTTTGACAGGAGTGGTAACCGTTCCATTGGCCGTTACTTTGGCGATCGAAGCATGGGTAAGAATGCCACCTCGGATGCTTCCGGCATCAAGTTGCACTTTCCGCATGGTTTCACCTTTGACGCCCGTGATACCGTAATGTTCGGCCAGTTTGCGATTCAGAAAGGTGAATTCCGAGTCAATCAGGTTTGCTATTGGTAGATCCCTGTCAATCAAATGACCGAAAAAGTGTTGCGTTTCTGCCAGCATCGCGCGGCGGAGCACGTCATCGTATTCCGGGTACAGATAGCTGTCAGGAGTGGTTGCATCAATCTGATCGAGGTTCAACCACTGGTCGAGAAACTCGTTTACAAATCGATCATTTTTGGGGTCGTTCAACATCCGCTCGACTTGAGCGTGAAGGATGTCTGGATCAGATAATCGACCTTCGTCAGCAAGTCTGTTCAATTCATCGTCAGGTCGACTGCGCCACAGAAAGTAGGACAAGCGTGTGGCCAGTGCTGGATCACTCAATGGCCCTGGTTTGCCTGCCTGGAAGATCAGTTCGGGTGATACAAGGATGGAACGTAGGGGAATCCGCACGGATTCGATGAAGTCACGCTTGGCCTTCAGGCTGGGCATGGCCAGCCCGACCCAGTTGTCAATTTCCTGCTCACTCAATTTCCGGCGGAAAGCTCTAGAGGCAAAGTTGTCGATAATGGCTCGAAGGTGTGAGACAGGCGATTCTGTGAGTACGGGTTGGTAAGATCGACCAAGTCCGTTTTGCCTGACCTGTTTCCACTCGATCCCGGGGAAAAGTTTCCGGGTACGTTGGGGTGGCCATGTCGTTTCGAGTGGGCCCTGCACTGTGACACGGCGAATTCTTACACCTTCTCCGGCATAGGTGTCAGCACTCTTTGCGTTATAGATGATGCTGCCGTTGGGGGCCGGATCCATTTCGTCGACACTGACATAGAAATAGTCATCAGGACGAAGGTAGGTGACCGTGGTCACATCACGATAAGCATCACCTTCCAGATCCCACGCGGCAAACAATTCACTTTCGCCCTGTTTGTCGTTTTGCCGTTTCAAACTGAGAGTGATGGATGATCGCGGCTGATAGGTTGCGGCTTTGACGTTGATGCGATAGCGTCCCGCGACGGGCGGCCGAAAACCATTGGTGTCTGTACGAAAGACATAATTTTCGCCACGGAACGTGATCACATCTTGATCTGTTTTGAAGATGGTCCCGCCACCCCGGCGAATCGG
>CAXGRW010000669.1:0-3232 GCA_964012125.1 uncultured Rhodopirellula sp. | reverse complement strand
ATACACCGGTGGCATTCGGACCACGCCATTGATGCCAGTTGTCAGCGAATGATTCGCCGAAGGCAGGCATTGGAATGGCGATGAGCAACAGGCAGGCAGTGAGAATCGATTTGCTTTTCATGCTTTTTGTCGTTATTGCAGGAGTCGATGTTTGGTTCGTGTAGACGCTAAACAGTGAGGGTGCCAGTGCTGGTCCCGAAATTGTCTGTCTCGACACCAACACTGTTTAAAAGATGGACAAATAGATTGCACAGTGGTGTGTTGTTCGACTGGTTGTGAGCAACATAGCCTTGATGCTTGTGCTTGCCACCGGCCAGTAGGATGGGCAGGTTGCTTGGGTCGTGTGCATTTGCGTTTCCCAGATTGCTGCCTAGTAACACGGATGTGTGATCCAGCAAACGGCCATCTGATTCTGAAGGCCTGGATAATTGCGTCAGCAATTCATTAAAGCATTTTAACAATTCTGTTTCGATGATTTTCAGTTGTGCTATTTTGTTGGGGTCCCGTCCGTGATGTGACAGATTGTGATGTTCTGCTGATATGCCATCAATTTTCGGGACAACCATGTGGTCCTGAATCATGACTGTGATGATGCGTGATGAGTCAGTTTGCAGGATCAACGGGATCAGATTCAGCATGGACCTTGTTCTTCCAATCAGATCAGCAGCATCACTAATGTCCTGCGGTGGGTCGACCTTGACTTGCGGTTTGGGCCGATCCAGCCATGCTTCAGCTTCGAGTAACTCAGATTCCGCGATACGAATGGCGTCAAAGTACTCGTCTAATTGACGACGATCGTTAGCTCCGGTTCTTTGCTGCAGAGCCTTGGATTGCTCAGCGACGGAGTCAAGAATGCTACGTCCATCAGCGAGTCGCTGCCGTTGTCGGCGCTGTTCCCTCGCGTTTCCAGAGAGGAACATTTTGGCAAATACATCTGACGGTCGATTGTGGGCCGGTAGCATCACTCCGTTGCTGGTGTATGACTGACTTTCGATTGAGTTCGTGCTGAGTGCCAAAGACGGAAAACGAGTTATATGCCCAAGCTTGTTTGCCGCATATTGATCAACTGAAATCGAGTTTTTGAATCCTCCCAAGCCCGGGTTGCGAGCTGCTGATAGCCAAGTCATTTCCGTATCATGTGGTTCCTTGCCACTTTGATCCGGATGTGACAGCCCCGAAAACAGGGTGAAGTCTTTTCGATGTTCAGCGAGCAGTTGCAGGTACTCGGTGCTTTGGTAATTGCTGCCCGTCGTTTTTGGGAACAGAGATGGTGAATGCAAGCCCAATGCATTGCAGATCAGCAACATTCGTTTCGGCGGGTTGACTGACTCCGTTGCATTGGCCAACGTCATCGGCTCAAGCAAGGGCAAGGCGATGGATAGACCACTTGTTTTGAGCGCAGTTCGTCGCGAGATGATTCTGGACATCAGCGGTTCCTGAAAAGCGGGCTGTCAACGATCTGGTGTATCACGCTTCGCAAAGGATAACCCTCAGCCTTTGTTGCCCGAAGGATGCGTTCGACCTCATCACGGTCCTGAAACTCAATTTCCCCACCAGTCGAAAAGGTGATTAGTTTGGCGAGCAGATTCCGAGCTACCTGATCGGTGGATTTTCGCAAATATGTCCTGTAATCACGTATCCCGTTGAACCGAAATCCATCGCTCGTCACGCCGGACATGTCGACAGCGTGGCCGAAGTTGTAATCCCGGTGTGAAAATCGTAAACCTGGGGGAGACGTTCGCTTGACTCCTTTGCTGTTGCGATAGTGTTTGCGAAAATTGCCGATAGGGTCAAAGCATTCCATTGCGAAGCCTGGTGGATCAATTTGACAGTGACAAACAGCACACGCCTCAATTTGCTGATGCTTGATTAGTGTTTCGCGAATGGTCGTCGCTCCGCGTGTGTCCGGTTCGATCGATCCAACGCCGGGTGGTGGCGGGTTGGGGGGAAGCCCAAGCAGGTTTGTCAACACAAAGTTTCCCCGTTTGACTGGAGTGGTTACAGTTCCATTGGCTGTCACCTTGGCGATTGACGCATGGGCCAGAATCCCACCACGGATGCTCTCAGGATCAAGCACCACTCGGCGCATGGCTTCTCCCTTCACGCCAGCAATTCCATAGTGTTCGGCTAGTTTGCGATTCAGAAAGGTGAACTCAGAGTCGATCAGATTTTCTGCGGGCAGATCTTCGTCAATCAAATGACCGAAGAAATGTTGTGTCTCTGCCAGCATCGCGCGACGAAGTACGTCATCGTATTCCGGGTACAGATAACTGTCCGGTGTGGTTGCGTCAATCTGATCGAGATTTAGCCACTGGTCGAGGAACTCATTAACAAATCGTTGATGTTTAGGGTCGTCCAACATCCTCTCTACTTGAGCTGAGATTGTTTGTGGTTCGTGCAGTCGACCTTCCTTTGCAAGTTCCTGCAATTCGTCATCAGGTTGACTTCGCCAAAGGAAATACGACAGACGCGTTGCGAATGCTGCATCGCTTAGCGGCCCGGGTTCGCCAGTCTGGAAGATCAGTTCGGGTGATACGAGAATGGAACGCAGGGGAATTCGCACGCAGTCAATGAAATCGCGATTGGTGTTCAGGCTAGGTATGGCCAGTGCGACCCAGTTGTCAATTTCCTGCTCACTTGGTTTTCGACGCAGTGCTTTTGATGCAAAGTTTTTGACGATCGCTTTCAGATGTGTGATTGGCGATTCTGTGAGTACGGGTTGGTAGGATCGCCCTGTGTTATTTTGCCTGACTTGTTTCCATTGGATTCCTGGGAAGAGTGCTCGGGTACGCTTTGGTGGCCATGTCGTTTCGATTGGACCTTGCACTGTGACTCGGCGAATCCTGACTCCTTCACCAGCGTAGGTTTCTGCACTTTTTGCGTTATAGATGACAGTGCCATTGGGAGCTGGATCCATTTCGTCGACGCTGACATAAAAATAGTCATCCGGCCGAAGGTAGGTATTCGTTGAAACATGGCGGTATTCATCACCTTCAAGATCCCATGCTGCCAATAGCTCACTCTCACCCTGTTTGTCGTTTTGCCGTTTCAGGCTGAGGGTGATGGATGAGTTCGGCTGGTAGGTTGCCGCTTTGACAGTGATGCGATAACGTCCCGCGACGGGTGGCCGGAATCCATTGGCATCAGTTCGAAAGACGTAGTTCTCACCACGGAAAGTGATCACATCTTGATCTGTTTTGAAGATGGTACCGCCACCCCGGCGAATCGGCCG
>CAXGRW010000668.1:0-3236 GCA_964012125.1 uncultured Rhodopirellula sp. | reverse complement strand
TTACGATTGCCGGCAGCCAGCACCATGGACCAGTTTGTGGTCGCAAAGTGGGCTGGTTGAGCATCGGTGCGATTGAGGGTGCCTTCGTCGGTCATCGCCATATCCTACAACCATAGCCGGCTCTATGCACGATGATGTTATTCCAGAGAACGCCGGGGAAGGTGATTCGACCAGCATTGATTCATGGCCTGCTTTGGACAACTTGTGCGGGCCACGTCGGCTGTCTGTAAACGAACGTCTTTCGTGAGAGTGACATGACCAACGCAAGTCTGGTTTCTCCCCAATACAGCTAAGCCAGTCATCAAGGCGTTACCGGTCAGCAAACGCTGCATTCGCTGTCACGGCGTGATGTTGCTGCCGGTGGGGTTGATCATGGAACAGGGCGAGGCGTGGCGGCGAGATGATGACTGACACCTCGGCGGAAAAGGACGAAGTGATACCAATTTGTACTTATGCAAAAACTGTCGGTAAGGTACGCGAGGGAATCTGGCTTTGATCCTCATCGACTTGATTGATGATTGTCACCCCAGTCATTCGGTAGGCAAATGTGAGGTCTCGAATCTGCTGCCTGTCTGCAGTGGCTGTGTTGGCTGATGCGGCCAAGTGAGAGGCATTTTCGTCCGTGTTAGTTGCTCTTAAGGGCATTGAGCGCGGGCTATTTCCGGGCTCCTCGAGAGGACTCGGAAGTTCTGGTGGTGGTGGCTGCGATCGCTTTGAATACAGGATTCAAAAACGCGCCATCAAATGGGTGACACGGATAATTGTGGGTTGCAAGCAAGGTCGCTGTCGTGAAACACGCGTTTTCACGCATTGGAGGCGCGTATCGCAGTTATATGCCGGTGAATTTTTGCTTTTGGCACGGCCGCTGCTTTGTTGGTTACCCAGACAACACCCGCTCCATCAAAGTAAAGGCATGGCCATGACATTATTCGCAAAGACTGCAGCTGTACTCACTTTGGCGTGTTCCGCTCTTTCGGGGACCGCATTCGCTGACACTTACCATCACATTGATCAGCTCGCAGTCACAGTTGAGCGGCAGGCTCGGCAGCTTGAAAGAGAGATGTCAGCTTACCGGTTCTCGCCTGAGTACGGTCATTTGCTTGCCGACTCAAGGCGTCTCTCGCGTCTCGCTGAGCACATGCACGAAGTTGCCCACAATCATGGCTGTATTGCTCATTTGGAGGCGGACTTACGTCAACTCGATTCAGCGTTCCATCATCTTGAAAGGACTCTTGAGCATGCCGAGGATGATTGCTTTCGTGGCCATTGTCGGCTTAGTGGGTCGACGTTGCATGTCCGCCGTTTGATGCATTCGATGGAACTGAACATTCACCGTCTGCAGGATGACGTTCGCTCTTTGAATCGCGTTCGACATTACGACAACCACGTCGGTCCCGAGAGGTCGTTCGGACGGGTCGACACGAGGTACTACCAGTCATGGCCCAGTTCTCGTAGTCGAGGAATTACAATCGGCGGCGGGAGCTCACGTTTCACGATCCGATTCTAACAGCGAGTTCGCTTGAACACCGCGGATTGCCTGCGGGCGGCTAGGTGGTTCGCAGCGTTCTTAGTAGAGAAAGCCTGTCCCATTTGGGATGGGCTTTTTTTGTATCGATCGAACATGGTGGGGTACATCGGCAAGTTCAGAATGCGTTCTGTTAGGTCGTGCGTGTGCTGAACTGTGCTACTTTGCAGAAATGATGACCGGTCTGATTGAAGGTCTGCTCGTGAGTACGATTGGTGGGAAACCGAAAGACATCAACGGGTGAGATTGGGGGGCGGTACCACCGGTGAACTCCGCCGGTTGAATTGCTCGCCTGCCCTTTGCTTTTTCTGCTTTATTCAGGTTTCTCGGCACGCTTCGGGCGAAAGTTTGGGGGGGCCGGTCCGGGCAGACTGGAATCGGAACGCTGTGGTAATGAATTCACTGATCAATTTTTCTGCGTCAGAAAGCTTACGATGGGCTGTGAGGGACGAGCGTGTGTCGGCGTTCCGCTTGTTAGCCACATCGACGTTTTCGCGTATTCGAGTAAGCTACAGGTTGCCGATTTCTGAATCGGATGAATTTTTCCTTGTGTAAAACCTGTGAGTGTAAAAGTGTTCATTTTAAACCGCGTTTTGCTCATTTTCATTCTGGCAGCTCTCCCCAGTTTGGTGATTGCTGAGGATGGAGATCGTTCTGCGACTGGTGCTGACGAAACCGACGCTGAGACAGCGGATTGGGATATCGAAGAAACACCCGGTAAGACGGTCGAGCAAGCTATCGATACGACTGAGGGCACTTGGATCACGGTTGATGTTAGTCCAGATGGCAAGAAGCTGGTATTTGATTTGCTCGGTGATTTGTATGAGATGCCGATTGAGGGCGCTGACGGTAAAGACGGACGCGGCTTGCCGAAAAAACTGACGTCGGGGATCGCATGGGACATGCAACCCGTTTACAGTCCAAGTGGTAAGGAAGTCGCCTTTACGAGTGACCGAACAGGTGCTGAAAAGAAAGCTGGTGATAACCTCTGGGTTCTTACTCTTGACGCAGAAGAGCCCACGCAAGTCACTCAGGAATCCTATCGTCTGATCAATGGTGCTTCATGGTCCCCGGACGGGGACTATCTGGTGGGGCGAAAGCACTTTACCAGTCGCCGTTCTTTGGGGGCGGGCGAAATGTGGATGTACCACAAGGATTCAATGAATTTGAAATCGACGGCGGGAGTCCCCCTCACAAATCGTGTGAGCGATCAGAAGGACGTTAATGAGCCGGTGTTCTCGCCAGATGGTCGGTATCTTTACTACTCACAAGACGTGACGCCGGGTAGCGACTTTGAATACGACAAAGATTCGATCAAAGGAATTTACGCGATCAAGCGTCTTGATCTGGAGAGGGGGGAAACGGAGGTACTGTTACGTGGACCTGGTGGCGCTTGTCGCCCGACACCGTCGCCCGACGGGGAGCAACTAGCTTTTGTTCGAAGAGTAGGTGCAAAAACCGGTCTGCATCTTTATGACCTGCAGTCGGGCGCGGTGCGTTTAGTCTATGACCTTCTCGAACGAGACATGCAGGAAACATGGGCGGTCCATGGTGTCTATCCGCATTTTGCCTGGATGCCGGGCGGTGACGCCATCGTTGCGTGGGCAAAGGGAAAAATTCGCAAGATTGATGTTGAGGCGGGAAGTGCTGAGGTGATTCCGTTTCATATCAAGGACAATCGTGCTATCAAGCCCGCGGTACGTTTTGCCCA
>CAXGRW010000667.1:0-3243 GCA_964012125.1 uncultured Rhodopirellula sp. | reverse complement strand
AAACCTGGAAACTATGCCGTCGTTCACCACGCTTTGGTATCACTCGTGTTGCCCGATGATGAATCCTTAGGCATTGGCAACTGCGGCGTGCTGATCAATTACGCACCTGGCATGCAGTCAACAATCCTTCCAACTGGAATGGGGATTCACGTACCGGCCGGAGCAAAGTTTCTGTTTCAGATGCATTACACCCCCAATGGCACCCAGCAGCGTGATCGGACTTCACTGGGAATGACCTTTGCCGACCCCACCGAGGTGACTTCGATTGTCCACGGAGGTGCGATTGCAAACGTCGGGATCACAATCCCACCCAACACTGATGACCATCAGGAGGTTGCTGAATTGAACATCGACCGTCCTGTTGAACTCTTGAGCCTGTCACCCCACATGCACTTGCGAGGAAAGGCTTTCCGTTATGAAGCGTTTTTTCCCAATGGTCGCCGCGAAGTATTGCTGGACATTCCCAGTTACGACTTCAACTGGCAACTGCGTTACCTGCTTGAGAAACCGTTGCCCCTACCGGCAGGAACCCGTATTCGCTGCACAGCCAGGTACGACCATTCAGTCGGAAACCCAGCGAATCCAGATCCTCAGACGGTGGTTCGCTGGGGCGATCAGACAACAGACGAAATGCTCATCGGGTTCTACAGCATCGTCGAAAAACGTTAACCATGGTGCCCAGGCGACTGAGCAGTCATCGACAGCATCTGCGTTGAGGCCCGATGGGATGGTGCCCATCATCAATGCGTGTCGGTTACATTAGCATTCAATCTCCAGTCACCCGAAACGCGAGAGACCCAATGGAAACTAGTGAACAGACGCTTTCCGACGAATTGTCTCTCCTGTTTCACGAAGACGTAACGGTGAGCGAGCTCACCAGCCGACAGAAGAGTGGCACTCAGGTCTCTGTCGCCAACATGTCCTACTGGAAAATTGATGAGAACCAGCGCCACTACAAGCAGACAGTGTTGGTACTCAAGGACTCGCACTTGGAAGTACCCGATTTCATCCTGCAATCACAATCCACTGGGCTGTTCTCGAAGTTATTACCGCAATTGATAGGTCCCAAGGCCATCGAATTCACCGATTCACCAGAATTCGGGAGCCAATTCGTCCTGTCAGGGCCCGTGGAAACTGCGATCCGTGCTTTGTTTACCAAATCCGTTCGCGACTTTTTTGAACGAAACCCGGAATGGACCATACGCGGCACCGGAAATTGCCTCGTGCTTTGGCACCAAAACAAAATTCAAAAAGAACACGAAAGGGAAAGCTTTACGGAACAGGGCCTACAGGTTCTGACCTTGCTGCAGGAAGCAGAGGAGCGTTTGGACCAACAACCCGAGATGCGACGGCAAGCAACCCTTGTAGAATTGAATCGGTCAACCAACCAGTTTGGTGGCATCGCGGGAATGATGCTTCAAGAACAGTTAAAAAGATTCGCAATCAAACGGCCAGATCTTGAGGCATACCTTCAGTCAACACCGCCCCGGCAACCTCCACCTGCGTTGACCAGACAGCTCTACGGTAATCATGTAAAAATTTTCATCGTCGGCGTGGGCTTCCTGATCTTTGGCATTGGCATGGGTAGCCTGCTACTGCTGACGATGCAAGACAACAGCAGATTCGTAGCCATTGCCGTTACAGCCACCCTTCCAACCATTGGTTTATCACTGCTAGTTGCAAGTCTTCGATTTCACTTACGAATCTCACGGACCTTGCGTGCGGGACGGGTGGCTGCCGGCTCCATCCAAAATATCAAGCGAACAGATTCCAGCGTGAATGGGCAACACAAGTTTCACATATTCATCCAGTACGAACTGGATGGCACAACGCACGACACAAGGTTCAATGCGTACGGCTTCGAAGTTGACTTCGCGAAGAATCTCCTCTCCCGGGGCGAACCGACACGATTCCTGATTGACCCCAAAGACCCCAACCATGTCATTTGCGTTGACACACTGCGGGTCACCGAGGATCCTTGATCGCCATTCACCGCGTCAGACGAAAGAGCTGCGAGTTCAAAATGAATTCCGGTATCACTCTGCAAGTTTCGCCATTTCGACAGCTGTCTGATGCAGGCTCTTTGGCCAACTTTCGAATGTGAACTTCCTTGCTGCCGGGATGTTTGGAACCGCGATATTTTCAAGCAGTGATTCAGCAGGTTGAGCGTAGATGAACTGCACATCATTTTGGCCATAGGTGGCATTGAGGCTGCGTGCATAGATTTCCAGTTCAGCTGCGTACTCGGCTGGATCGTAGCCAATGTTACTTTCCGATGGAACCCAAATCACGCCGGCGACTGCCATCGGCGTCATGGGGCTGACACACCAGTTGTAGGCGTAAGTCGGAATGGTATCACTTGCAACCTCACTGCCCTTCCCTGCCTCGGGAAACGCTGGCGCTGCAAGCGGGGCCGAAGCAAGAGCCTCTGGCTTCCCGTGATCGTTTTTTTCAATCGAACTCACGAACTGTTTCACCTCCTTCACGTGATTTGCAACTGCAGTCTGTGCCACCTCGGTACTCGGATACTGCATGAACAATTCATCCAAGCGTTTTTTGAACAACGGATTCTTCACATCCTTCACCCCTGCGAAGGATGTCCATGACAGTGGTGATGCCATTTGGCTGGAACGCCCACCCCGTCCCGACGACATGGTGATGAAGCCTTGGGGTACACCTTTGCGATTGAGTGTTTTGGCAAAGTGATACGCGAACATCGTGACGCCCCGATCACCTTCCCAATGATCCGTTCCCATCCATGAGGAACGATACTTACCGCCTCCGGTTTCAAACTTGCGTTTTCGGGGGGTCGTAAAAGTACTTGCGCTGGTCTTGCGTCGGAATTCGCGAACCAGAGGCAGTTCCGTCGGTGGAGTCGCCCCCTTAGCACGTGAGTTGAACGCCATTTCTCCGTTCAGCAGCGTTGATCCCGTCAGATACCAGACATCGCCCACAAGGATATTGTTCACTGTTCTGGTGTAACCATGCGTCGCGACTACCGACAGTGAAATTGGAGTGCTAGAAGCCTCACGTGCAGGAAACTCAACCTTCCACTGCTGTAGGTCATTTGCCACGGCGGTGCGAGTCACGCCCCCTAAAGTCACCTTTACCTCGACGCCCTTGTTTGCGTGTCCCCAAACGGGAATGGGCCGATCACGTTGAATCACAGCGCCGTCCCTGAAGTATTCAACAACTTGCAAAATCGGGTAGTCAGGATCGGTGTACTGGGCATAACGTGCTTTG
>CAXGRW010000666.1:0-3255 GCA_964012125.1 uncultured Rhodopirellula sp. | reverse complement strand
CCATTGCCGACCCTGCCAGCTTTACGCACCAATTCATCTGACGCGCCAGATAGCAGGCGGCGTCTGGCGTAACGCTGTGCAAGCTCGAGGCGACTCAAGCGGTCGTCTTTGTTGAGATCTTCTTCGAATGGCTGGCGATGTGTCCAAACAGCTCGTTCTGATTCGGCACGGTCGATGTACCCATCGCGGTTACGATCGGAGCGTTTGAGCGTCCGATCCGCTTCATCCAAGTCAGCCTGAATATAAGGAAACTTGACGGCGGGCAGGCCAAACTCTGGTACAAGTTCGGTCTCGGCGTCCGGCACAAAAGACTTCACGGAAGCTTCTGAGTCCGGTTTGATGCGTTCACCTGCAACACCATTCTGCAGGGCAAAGTATATCCGCGCGGCTTCTTGCCACCGCTCAATGTCGTAAGAACGCCCCATCGACATTCGACGAGATTTCGCAAGCCGTTCCAGGTAGGGCCGGGCAAGCGGTGTTATCTCTTCAGGATCAATCTCACCATTCTGGTTACGATCCAATTTTTCCAATGACTCCCGCAAACCAGACTGGGCCATGAGAGGACCCGACATGGCAAAAGTTACGACGCTCAATGCCGCAGAGGCGAGAATCAAAAGATTTCTATTTCGTCCAACCATTCGTCCAACCATGGGAATGCTCTCCAATTACCTTTAGCGTCCGGAGGACTTTGTTGACCGAGACGACGAGGAAGATGTGGTGCGGCTGCTGCTACTGCTACTGGAAGATGGACGACGGCTCGATGATCCCTCTTCACCCAGCATCACTTGCTGAATCAATGCTTCATAAATCAGACCATTGGCCGGTGCCACCACCTCGATCGTCTGTTCGCCGCGAACATCGATCACTTTCACCAGCCTCTCAACTTCTTGATAAAGTCGCTCAGGGGCGGTCACGACCAGCGAATTACTTGGTTCGTGAACTGCAATCGTCATTTTAGGTTCAAGGTTCCGGGCTGGGGTTGATTTCTGAGGAGCAGCCCCTTTCTTGGGCTTGCTATCCGCTTCGCGAGGGTCGGGCTTCTGTGGAGCACGTGGCTGACCTGGTTGTTGTTGCCCCGGTTGGCCACTTTGGCCTGTCGTTGATGCGATGACTCGCCCTGCGAACGCCTCGCGAATCACAGCCGCCATTTCCGCGGCCTTGATGTTCGCCAATTCAATCACGTGCGATTGTCCGTAAGTTTTGGTATCCGTAAGGCCACTGCTGCGATCGATTATTTTCAGATACGCCTCAACCTGCTCGACCTCTGAAGCTGATCCTTGTGCGATCAAGCGATTCAAGCGAGTGTCGGCCACGACTGACATGGAGGCCCCTGCCGTCAGTGTCATCACGCCGTCGCGAGTTGTCAGAAAGCTACCCAACGTCGACCCGGGGGATGACAGAAAACCGTTTACCAAAGAACCGGCCTGTCCCTCCATGGCTGCCTCACCACCATCAAGCAAGTCAGCAAGGAAACGCAACGCGTCATCAGCTTTTGTGTATTGGAGATAAAAGACGACCGGAGGTGAAGGCATCGAATCTAATGGCCCGGTGATGGAACGCAGGTGCTCTTCGAAACGGTCGAGGGCGGCAGGATCTTCAGACTGCAGCATCAGACCACGCGGTGTCATTTGTAGCCGGATGGCAGAGGACTTATCCTGTGCCGCTGTCAGCACATGCGAATTGGTGGAACTCAAACTTGCATCAACCTTACTGGGATCCGGCGACTCGCGTCGTTCGTCTTTGTCCGAAGGTTGGTTCTGACCTGATTCCGCTCGCTCTTTCTTTGCCTTCTGCTCGTCCGGGTCGTTGACGATCCTTTCGAGATTCGCGGCACCAGCATTACCAAGAGAGCGATATCGAATGACTTCGTTATTGCCTTGCCAAAATTTAACCGCCGCATCGATCAACTCATCCGCATTTTCACCCTTCAATGGCAGGAATCGCAATCGAGTACCGCTATCCGCAGCTTGTACGGAATCCAATCCCTCGACAATCTTTTTGATCTGCTCCAACTGTGCTTTCTTCGCACGCACGAACAAACGCATGCTGCCCGGGTCGGCGTCAATCTTCGGGGCGTCCGGATCAATCGTTTCGGGATCGTCTAACGAATCCGGAAGATCCAGCATTTCGTCAAGCAGACTGATCACAAAATAAGGATCAACTGTCTTCAGCGGGATCACGGCAAACTCAGCTTCGCTAGCCTGCAACTGCGATACCGTTCCCTCAATCTCTTTCTGGACCGACTCAGGCGCGAAGGCGACAATCGTGCTGGCATCCTCATCCATCGACAGTCGAATGGTGTTAGTGCGTCCTGCCAGCAACGTTTGCAAAACGTTGTACACAGTTTCCACGTTTCCGCCCGACACCGCATGTGATCGCAGAACCGACTCACCTTCCTCGTTCGTTTCCTTCTGCTCTGGTTGATCAACAGCTTTGACCAAGCCCTCGAGCAATTTCACCTTATCTTCCATTCCTGTCACAAAGATATTCTTGCCGAGCACGTCCGCTGAGATACTGACGTCGATGCCAATCATTTCGCCCGTTGCAAGGCCAAGATGTGGACGGGCTACGAGAAGTACATCCTCGGCCAAGACGTGCTTGAGGGCAAAACTCTCGACCACCGTGCCATTGGTCATCTCATCAGGTGTGAAAGCTGACAAAATTGATTGAACACTGCGAAGCTTCGATGCGGTGTCCGTGATAATGAGTTGTTTGGTTTTTCCCAGCACTTCAGGTGTCGTCATCAGGTTCATGACAGAGAGTTCTTGAACCGCCTCCTCTGGATCGATATCACCAAGAGGAAAAATACATTTCAGTACTTCGTGCCGACTACGATCCTTCAAGTCGTCCGTCGTGACCAACTCGGCCATCGCATCCAATTGCTGCATGCTCCGCTGATCACCGAGGTTAATTACAGACAGTAACTGCCCGCTGCGGACCAAGGTAAACCCTTCCGGCAACAAAAACAGATTGATCCGATCAATTGCCTCAGCGTGCGTGAAAACTCTCGGGTCAGAGTAGGTGAAGCTGCCGGTGGGCAACTCCGACACCTGCAAAGCCAAACCGCCTTCATCCGCCAACCAGCGAATCACATCACGCCAAGCCACCCCATCAAAAGAGAACCTGACACGATCATTAGGGAGTTTCGCACGAGAGATCGGTTCGGACCCTGTCGCCTCTTCACTTGCATTTTCATCCGCCATTGCTTTGCCAAGAAGATCAGCAAGGGCTTTGCCAGGATCTTCCTGTGGCACA
>CAXGRW010000665.1:0-3264 GCA_964012125.1 uncultured Rhodopirellula sp. | reverse complement strand
GTGAATTCGGACAGTGTGAATTCAAACGGTCTCGATTGTGATGTTCACACGGCAGCTGAGGAAGCACGCACAGGTTTCCAGCCATGGTTGTTCTTTTTTGTCGCTTCAGCTTTTTACTTTTATGAGTTTTTCGCCCGTGTGGCGCCGGGAGTTCTCAAGAGTGACATTCGTAGTGTGACCGGTGCCAGTGAAGGTGAGTTCGGGCTTGCGATGGGAATGTACTTTCTTGCTTACGCGCCGGCACAACTGATCGTCGGGCGGCTGCTGGATCGTTTTGGAACGCGTGTCGTGGTCGCACCTGCTGCCATCATTGTTGCTCTGGGCTGTCTGCTGCTTGCTTCGACCGACAGCATTGTCTTCATGGGGGTTGGGCGTTTTCTTCAAGGACTTGGAAGCTCGGTGGCTTACCTTGGAGTTGTGTATTTGGCATTGGTTTGGTTTCCACCACATCGCCATGGCATCATTCCCGGGATTACCGTAGCGATGGGAACACTGGGTGGCTGCACTGCACAGTACCCCTTGGCAATTGCCTCGCAGGATTGGGGGTGGCATGTGCCACTTTTTCTTTGCACAGCAGTCGGGATTGCAATTGCGATGTTGCTGTGGTGTCTCTTGCCACGTCGTCCTGAGTGGTTCATTCACTTGATGAGGGAAGATGGGTACGAACCTGAGCTTCCTGAACCGATGATTCCAATGGTGCTTCGCATTGCCAGCAATCGTCAGTTGTGGCTGATTTCCCTTGCGGCTGCGGGGCTCTATCTTCCGATCTCGGTGATTGGTGATCTTTGGGGAGTCACGTTCTTGGAGGTTGAAACGGGGCTCTCTACCAAGTGGGCTAGTCTAGCCACGACGCTTGTGTTTGTCGGGTTTGCAGTGGGTGGAGTGGGGGTCGGTCATCTTGCTGACCGATTGGGGTGTCGCAAGATCCTGTTCGTAGGTTGTGGCGTTGCCTCGTGTTGTACGGCCACACTACTCATGCTCGCGGGTGTCGAACCGACTTGGTTAACCATCGTGTTGTTAGCCGTTCTTGGTGTCACGGTTGGGGGGCAGTCCCTGGCCTTTGTGATGACAGCGGATTTTGCTGCACGGCATACGCGTGGTATTCAGTTGGCGTTTGTAAACTTCATTGTGATGATGTTGCCTGTGGTGGTTCAGCCAGGGGTGGGGTATTTGGCGGGTCTGGGTGTGCCCGAAAATGGTACGCCCGATGCGACTCAAGAGCTTCGTGGGTACGCCCTGGTGGTTGGCCTGATGGTGATCGGGACCTTGATCGCCTGTTTCGTCAAAGAGACAGCTCCCCGTCGTGATATGGATTCACAGCGAGCTTGAGATCGAGCGTTGCTCTGCAAGCCAGTATCAGGCCTGAATCACTTGCCCCTGTCCAATCGGAAGGGTAGACGCCGCGAGTCGTTGTTATTTTCACACGTTGTTCAAATGTACACAGGCTATCGACGGCCGACTGACTATCTTGATTATTGCAGGAAAAGCAGCATTTGAGGGTGCTAGGGGCAGTAACTTGGGGCCTTAGCACATGCCAGCGAGCGGCTGAATTGTGGTTGTGAAAGTTTCACCCCCATTAGCTTGCGATGGATAGCTCGAAAAAAAATACGAGAAATTACTAATAACTCCTCTCTTCGCGGGTCTTCTCATTGTGCGAGGAGATCTTCTTTTCAAGCGAAGCTCTACCGATAGAACCAACTGGATTTACGTTGCATCGGACTCCGCGAGTCATACCGTCGAACGACAAGTGTCCTGACCAAGAGGCACTGCGATCGCTGTTTGAATCCGAGGAAACCCCTTTGCTGCGTTATGCGTTTTCATTGGTTCAAAGAAGGGCGGTGGCAGAAGAGATTGTCCAAGAAGTATTTCTGCAGCTGCATGTCAGGTGGAAGGATGTGGAATCTCCCCGTGCGTGGCTTTATCGCAGTGTTCGTAACAAGGTGTTCAACTACATGCGTGACAATCGACGCGAAACGGTAGACATGGCAGCACCGGTGATCGAGGGGCTGAGCAGCGAATCGGATACACCGGTTGGTGTGTTATCAAAATTGGAAGCGATTCAGGTTCTTCATGAAACGATCGACTCACTTCATGAATCAGACCGGGAATTGGTTCAGTTGAAATTCTTTGACGGTTTGAAGTACCGCGAGATCAGCGAGAAGACCGGCTTAAGTGTCGGAAATGTTGGTTACCGACTGCATCACATACTCAAAGAGTTGGCTGGCAAATTGCATCCACTCGGGATGGACCTGAATTCATGAACGACAGATCAAGCCCTCCTGAGCTTTCGCCTGAGCTTGAAGCGCGTGTTGTTGCTTTGTTGCTTGGCGAAGCCTCCGATTTTGAAAGAGACGAAATCGAGCGTCTGATCGAGGAGCGAGAGGAGGTTCGTGATTTCAAAAATCAGATGCAGATTGTGTACGGTTTGCTTGAGCATGCCGCGGGCGATGTGCCATTGGATGTGAGTGATCCGAGTGCCGACAAGAAGATTAATCGTGATGACATTAATGCGGAATGGAAGTTGAGTGAAGGCAAGCGGGAGACAGTCCTTGCGTTATTCAGCGATGCTGAGGAGTCAAGCACGAATGCTGATAGTGAACTGGATTCGTGTGAGGCAAATGAGGCGTCATTGCTCCTGCCCGCTATTTTGGTCCAGCGTGATTCGAGAGGATATTCGGGGCAGGGGGAAGTAGCAGTGGACCATGCTGTGACCATGAGGGTTCTAAGGAATCCATGGTTGTGGTCAGCGGCCGCGTGTGCCTTGTTGGTTCTTGGTGGAATGTTACGGTCCGGCCGTTGGGACAGGCTCGCGGTCAGTAGTGCGATCATGGCAGATTCTGCGCACGCTCCAGAGTCCGCCCAAGCGTTTGACATGCCAACTCAAACACCTCCATCGCAAGGCTATTCTGGGGACTCGAACTCACTGTATTTTGACATGGAAGAGAGTCGAGAGACAGAAAACCCAGTGGAGCTAGAGCCTCTGAGTGACTTGGAAATAGAAAAAATGAGCGGCTTGCCTAATGGCAGACCGGCCGCTGGTAATGAACGAACTGCTTCAAGTTATTGGTTTGGGAGAAGCGATTCTAACGCAGGGTTTAATAAGAAAGTCGAGCAAGGCATCGAGGATAACGCTGATGAGGAAGGCTTGTCGCGTTCAAACACGGGGTATGTCGGCGAGACTGCAGTCGGCGAGACTGCAGTTGGCGGCACCATGGGTGGCGGTGGCATGGGTGGCGGTGGCATGGGTGGCGGTGGCATGGGTGG
>CAXGRW010000664.1:0-3276 GCA_964012125.1 uncultured Rhodopirellula sp. | reverse complement strand
ATCGCTCACGGACCCCGCCAATGTGGCGTTTCGGTTTAACATCGCCAATCGAGTGTGGGCACTGATGATGGGGCGGGGCTTGGTAGAACCGGTTGACATGTGGCATGCAGATAATTTGCCCACCCATCCTGAACTGCTCAGTCTGTTGTCCGAATCGTTTCTGGAACATGAGTACGATCTCAAGTATTTGGTGCGGCAATTGGCGTTGACCGACGCGTACCAGCGGAGCAGTCAGTACGCGCCACAGGCGGACGGAGAGGCATCCGCTGATTCATCCGATCAGGTGGCTGATTATGCAGTGGCAATCTTGAAGCCGTTGTCACCTGAACAACTCGCCTGGTCGATGATGATGGCGAGCGGACTGGCAGAGCAACAGCTCGCGTCGTTGATTTCCAAGCAGGAAAAAGCTGAAGAAAAAGCCGAACATGAGACGGAAGAAAAGGTCGGGGAAATGGCTGAGAAGGAGACTGAGGAGAAGGCTGAGAAAGAGACCGGTGAATCAATCGTAAAGCAGGATTCAGCAAGCGATCCTGTGTGGCAGGAAAAGAGTTTGAACAAGGCGTTACGTGCTCATGTTGCGACGTTTGCAGGAGTGTTTGGCAGCAAGGGAGTGCAGCAGTCCCGCTTCGACGCCTCAGCGGATCAGGCGTTGTTTCTGCGCAATGGCGATCTGATCCAACGGTGGGTGGCGTTGAAGAATGGGCTGTCAGATCGATTGGCAGCAATGAAAGACACTGAGGTTGCCGAGGAATTTTACCTGTCGGTTTTTTCACGGATGCCCAATTCGGAAGAGTCAAAACTGATTGAGGAAATGCTGGAGCCGAGCGACGACCGTAAAGCAGAAATTCGGCAGTTGGTTTGGGCCGGGCTCGCTTCGGCGGAGTTCCGTTTCAACCACTGATAGAATTGATAGACAGAGTTGTTTGGCAGAATTGATAGACAGAGTTGTTTGGCAGGATTATTTGAGTGGAGGCCGTAAATGCGACGACATCACGACTGTAATGGGATTGATCACTTGATAGCCCGCCGATCTTTCTTGGCAGGTTCGGCTGCCGGTGTGATTGGCGCCAATGCGATCGATGGCGAAGGGTTACTAACCCCAGCACACGCTGCTGTCCTGGAAAAGCAGCAGAAACGTATTTTGCAGATTTATTTGCAAGGAGGCGTCAGTCAACTTGAATCATGGGATCCCAAGCCTGGCACTAAATATGGGGGGCCATTCCAGGCGATTCCGACTTCCGTGCCGGGAATGCATATCTCTGAACTGCTGCCTCACACGGCCAAGCGAATGCACATGCTGTCGATCGTGCGAAGCATCAACTCCAAAATCGGTGATCACAGCCAAGGCATGCTGTTCATGGAGAAAGGGCGACGGGCAGGCGAGTATCCGTATGTGGGGTCGGTCGCGTCACGGTATCTGGCTCCGGAAAATGGGGAGTTACCGGGTTACATTCACATCAGTAAACGCGGCATCAATGATTCGACGGCTGCGTTTTTGGGGGCACGGCATGCTCAATTGAAACTTGACGGTAATAAGCCGCCCACCAATCTGGCTGTCCCGTCGTCGATTGACGCAGCAGCAGATGAGGCACGCGAGCAGATGCGGCTTCGCTTCAACCAACGTTTTTCCAGGCAGCGATCGCCAGCACTCACGGACGTGTACAACAGTTCCTACGAACAAGCTGCCAAACTGATGAAGCGAAAGGCAATGTTTGAGGGGAAACCACAAGAGAAGGATCTCGATCGCTACGGTCGGCACGATTTTGGGCAGCATTGCCTGTTGGCTCGGAACCTGCTCGAAAATGGGGCAACCTGTGTCAAGGTGACACATCATGGGTACGACACTCATGCCGAGAATTTCAACTTCCATCTCGAACAGCTCGGTGAATTCGACCTGACGTTCTCGACTCTGTTGGATGACATCCACGATCGTGGCATGCTGGACAGCACTCTGGTGATGGTCTATTCCGAAATGGGACGCACCCCCAAGATCAATTCAAAGTATGGTCGTGACCATTGGGGAACTGCCTGGTCGATGGCGTTGGGCGGCTGCGGCATTCAACCGGGAGGCATTGTGGGAAAGACAAATGCAGACGGGACCAAAGTCGCTGAGCGGGAGGTTGATGCAGGCCACTTGTTCCATACCTATCTATCTGCCGTTGGTATTGATACCTACGAGGACCATGACTTGTCGGGCCGCTCGATTCCAATCGGTGACCCAGCTGCTGAGCCGATTGAGGAGTTGTTGTCATGAATTCCGGTAATGCTATCGATCCCACTCAAACTCACGAAACTTCCGAGCTGAAGCATCAGAATCCGCTGACGACGTTGCGTGTGGATCCAACAGGTCGCTACGTCGCTGCGGGCGCACAGGATCTGGACGTCCAGCTTTGGAACTTGGAGGACGGGAATCATTTTTCTTTGGCAGGGCACAAGAGCTGGGTTAGGTCGATCGACTTCTCGGCAGACGGAAAGCTGATGTATACCGCTTGTTGGGGCGGTACGATCAAAATCTGGGACCTGTCGCATGAGATCCCGGGGATGAAACGGAGTTTTCAGGCTCATCAAGGTGCCGCACGTTGGGTTCGGCTCAGCCCTGACGGGAAACGTATCGTCACGGGTGGCAATGATTTGATGGTCAAGCTGTGGAATGCTGAGAACGGCGATTTGGAGCAACAGTTCTCGGGACACGATCGGCATGTTTACGGAGTAGATTTTCATCCTGACGGCCAGCATTTGGTTTCACAGGATTTGATGGGCAATGTGGTTGTGTGGGATCTCAAGACGAATCAGAAACAGCGAACGATCGATGCCAGTGTGATGACGGGTTACGACAAAAAGTTCGCCGCGGACATGGGCGGGGCCAGAGACATGCAATTCAGTTCGGATGGGGCTCTCTGGGCCAGCGCGGGAATCACCAAGGTGGTCAATTCGTTCGCGGGAATCCAGGATCCGATCATCGTCGTCTTTGATTGGAAAACAGGAGAGACAAAAAAACAGCTTCGGGCTGCAGACAAATTCAAAGGCGTTGCATGGGGCGTGCGATTCCATCCAGAGGGATTTACGATTGGTGCGGGTGCTGAAAAAAGTGGCAAAGGGGAAATCTGGTTTTATAATGACGAGCAAGACACCGCGTTTCATACAATTGCAACGAAAAGCGCTGCCCGAGCAGTCGATCTTGTTGGCAATGACCGTTTGGCTGTGGCGCACGCGGATGGCGCAGTTCGCCTATATCAGATGACTGCGAAAGATAACGAACCGGACGAGAAAAAAGGC
>CAXGRW010000663.1:0-3279 GCA_964012125.1 uncultured Rhodopirellula sp. | reverse complement strand
TGGCACGGCAGAAAACGGTTGAAGCTCACGCCAACCTGCAGCAGGCCGAAGCGTTGTGGTTGCCCACGCTTCAATTCGGAGTGGCATGGAACAATCACAGTGGCCGTATTCAAGCGACTGATGGTAATGTCATTGAAGCCTCGCGAGATTCCCTGTTTGTCGGCGGCGGCGCGACGCTAGGGACCGCTCCGGTTGCTGGTGGCAGTGGTGGGCCACTTCGTTTGATTGCAGATTTAGCCCTAGTCGATGCTTACTTCGATCCTAAAATTGCTACACGTCAGTGGTCAGCTAGCCGAGCGGGAGTGTCGGTTGCCAAAAACGATGCATTGCTGGATGCCGGTTTGGCTTATGTTGATCTAGTGCAAGCGGCAGGCCAAATCGCGGACACTGAGGCTGCCATTGCTGCGCTGCAGCAGTTGTTGAATCTGACGGAAACATTCGCCGCAGCGGGGGCAGGTGCTCAGGCAGACGTCGATCGAGCCGCGACTGCCAAGGCCCGCATGGAGCAAAAGTTGCACAATGCACAGCGTCTGTTCCGCACACGCTCTGCAGCACTCGCTCGTCGGTTGCGGCTTGATCCGCGGTTTGAATTGCATCCTGCCGATCAAGTGGTCCTTCCGCTTGAGTTGTTGGCTGATTCCAGTGATCAGGAGGTGCTCATACAGACAGCGTTTTCGCAACGTCCGGAGGTCAGCGAATTGGGGTATGAAATCGCCGGCCTTTGCCTCGAAGTCAAAAAACAGCAAGTCGCACCGTGGATTCCTCTCGTTGCAGTTACGAGTAGTGGTGGGAGTTTCGGCGGAGGCAATGGATCCGAAATCAATAATCAAGCTGGAAGAGCCGATGTCGATGTGCAGGCGCTGTGGCAAATCGACAGCCTTGGGATGGGCGTTGTTGCCAAACGCAAGCGTGCTAGCAGTCGTTTGAGTCAGAGTCGGACGGAGTTGGCGGATCTTCGAGATGAAATAACGGCAGAGGTTATATCTCAGCAGGAGAATGTGCTTAACTATCGCATGCAGATTGATTCGGCCGATGAATCGTTGGCAATGGCTGAGTCAAGTTACGATCGGAATCTTCTTCGTGTTCGTGCTGACGAGGGGCTGCCAATTGAGTTGTTGCAGGCCATTCAGGCACGCGCGTCCTGTCTTGAAGATCGAACGACTGCTGTCGCAGGTTACAATCGCTCGCAGTTGCATTTGCTCTATGCGACCGGACAGATCGGGCGTTGAACAACCGCTTGGACTCACCGGTTCGGGTCAGGGCTTCAGGATCTCTGTCAGGTCGTTGGTGCTGTCAGAAAAAGACTCTGTCTCCGTGCCCACGCAGTGCAGCATGGTCAACAGCAGATTTGACATTGGGATCTTCTCATCGAATCGTCGATACTGTCCATGGTCCAGTCCAAGCTCTCCACCACCGGCTAGCACAAGCGGGTAATTCCGGTTGTTGTGGGTTGTGCTGTTGCTGCTGCCGTAAAGCACAACTGAATTGTCCAGCAGCGAAGTTTCGTCTTCCTTCGATTCGGACATGCGGTCAAGAAAATAAGAGAATTGCTCAGCCATGAAACGGTCCCAACGGCTAAGCGCTTCGGCACCGTCGGGTTTATTCCAATCGTGGGCCAGCGTGTGGAGCGAAGCCTTGAATCCTTCCAGTTGTGGGAACTTGGCAGCTTTCGATGAGCAGTCTGCCATGTTTGTGATTTGGTACGTTGCCACTCGGGTTGAGTCTGTCCGGAATGCCAGATAGATAAGGTCGTACATGGTACGAATGAAATTCTTAGGCGCCTCGTCGTCAGCTTCCAAGTGTAGCATTTCGCGATCTTGATCGTTCAGTTCAGGTCGAGGTACTTCGAGCCATTGCTGGGATCGCTGAACGTCTTTTTCAATCTTCTCGACTGATGCAAGGTATTCATCAAGCTTGTTTCGGTCTTGATTGCCCAAGCGTCGTCGCAGTGATTTGGAATCTTCCAGAACACGATCCAGCATGCCTGCTGCGCTACGCAGTCGGCGTTGTTTGCGTAGCACGTCCGCGTCGCCTGCACCAAAGAAACGATCGAATATTTGCTGCGGTTGATTCAGTGCTGGGAGCGGGCGGCCTTTGTGATCATACGACATCGTGCTTGAACGAGTTGGCTCCCCCACCCCGCCATCGGTCGAGAGCACCAATGAAGAGAATCGGGTTTGTTCTGCCGCAGTTGCTGCAGCGACCTGATCAACGGAAACAGTGTTCTGCAGCATTTTGTTGTTGAGGAAGGCACCTGTCAGGAAAGTGTCTCCCGTATCATGCGCACCCATTCTGCGGCCATTCGGATGTGATAGCCCACCCAGGATGCTAAGGCTATCACGATGCTTTGCCAAAGGTTGCAGTGTCTCGGTGAACTTGTAGTCTTTACCTTCTCCTTGCGGAAACCATCGCCACTTCGCTTGATCGCTATCTTCCTTGGGAAGGCTGACACCAAAACCGAAGTAGAGTGCACACAGTCGTTTCGCCTTGGATTTTGCCGTGTTAGCAGCGTGCGTCGAACCGCTCATGCACTCAAACCATGGCAGTCCCAGCGAGACGCCGGTTCCTCGAAGAAATGTGCGTCGATTCAGATGCCAAGATTTAGATGCCATGATTAATTCTCTCCCTCAAGCGTCTGATGAAAATGCCATTGGTGACATTGTTATTTTGTGCGAAAGGTTGGGCTGAGGACCAGTTGGGCGATTAAGTTGCGAAGTCGATAGTTGTCAGTCCTGAACGATGATGACAAATCCTGCACTGCGTTTTGATCTGTCAGTTGGATGGGCCGTCCAAGGGCGTAGGTCAGCAGATGAATCACGAATGAGCGTGAGAAATCATCGCTACGTTCCTCCAGTAGATGACGTTTCAGGCTCTTCACGTCCCTTAATTCTATTCCATCGGGCAAGCTATTCGTTGTTGTTGAGAGTTTTTCGTTTTCGCTTGCCAGCGTCTTGTCAGGTTCACGGTGCAATCCCAAGGCATCGAAGTTTTCCAGTGCAATGCCCCATGGGTCAAGGCTTTCGTGACAATTGTTACAGGCAGCTTTTTTTCGGTGAATCGCAAGTTGTTCGAGAATCGAGCGTTCCCTGAACTTTGGGTCCCCGTCTTCCAAGGTCGGCACGTCTGGTGGCGGAGGTGCGGGTGGGTCATTGAGCAGACGATCTCGAATCCAAACAGCTCGGCGAATCGGATGGGAGTCCGATCCGGTCGAATTCGCCAGCAGAATACTTCCCTGTGTCAGTAGTCCACCGCGATGATGTTCCGGCAGATGTTTGACCG
>CAXGRW010000662.1:0-3287 GCA_964012125.1 uncultured Rhodopirellula sp. | reverse complement strand
CCAAAGTTGTATTGAACTTACTGAAAACGACAGGCTCACCAGGAATCTCAGATCCCGTCTCGATGGCATGATCCCGATAATTCAGCCCGATGCAAATCACCTTGCTTGGCTGCCCCACAACGGGAAGCAACTGGTCGGGTTCGGGTACCCACTGCGATTCATCCGTGGAATGTAGACTCGCCAGGCGCTCTGCATCCATTGAGAAAATCTCGCCGTCGGCCGGTGGCTCATCTATGAGATTTTTAAGAGGACAAATGGCACCCGGACGATAGAGAGCGTACTGGGGCTTACCTTGCTCATCCTGATAGCGACATAGACTCATGACTACAGATCCTGCTTCAAGTGTGTTGGCTCTCACTGGTGAGTTGTTGATCAACTTCATTACTGACGATCACACCATAGTTAATCGCGCCCAGCCAGCCGCTCATGATGATACCAACACTTCCCGCGTGATACATACCACCCACTTGTTGCGGCAATGCGCGACTTACCCCCAATCCTTCGAACTTGGTGCCAAAACTGGCTCCCATTTCGTGCTGTGTGTAGTGGTTGAAGGTACGTGGTGTTGCAGCCTCAGCGCGGTCAATTTTATTTCGGATACCGGGAATGTACTTCTCCAACGCATCGATCGTTGTATCTACCAGATCTTTTTTGCTGGCTTCGTAATCATGCTCATTCAGATCAGCCCAGTCCGACCAATTAGCGTTCGTGCTGCTGACGATCGCGAAGCGTTCCTTCTTTTCCGGGCGTGTCCTCGGATAATAAAAACTGAACGTGCGACTTGTGATATCGCGGCTTAACAACAGATCTGTCCGGAATTCCTCGGCAGTGCTCGTGAAGAACAAGTCACCTGAAGATTCATCGATTTCTTCACCGGGCTTCAACGCCATGTAGACTTGTGTGCTGCTATTGTTAAGACGAACAGCCTCGGCCTGATCAACATAGTCACGGTCCAGTTTCTCGGGCCCAATCATTTTCAGGATGGTGGTTCTCAGATTTGCATTGCTGACGACCGCACGGCATCCAATCCGGCGACCATGCGTCTCGACCGCCGCAACTTTTCCATCTTCGACATGAATCCGGTCCACCCCGCAATTGATTCTTATATCTACACCATTCGCTTGCAGCTCTTTCTTCATCCGAGCGACCAAGTCATCAGTTCCGCCTTCATAAATGAAGACTCCCTTGTTCATGAAATTGCTAAACACAATTCCATAGGTAATCGCTGGATCTTCGAGTGTTGATCCGTTGGCATACGTGATTGGTTCCATCAAGAGTCGAACAACATCGTCGCGTCCCGGAAAAAAGCGATCGAAGAGTTGCCGCGTGGTGATTGCCTGGTCGTCATAGAAATTCATACCACGAGCTGTGTCAAAGAATTCATTGACCGTGTCTGGAGCGATACCGAAATCGGTCGTCAGCAACCTCGTGAAATCTTCACGGTTGAAAGTGGTGGTCAAGGAAAACTGCGGATTATCAAACCGGATGTTCTTGAGCTGGACAATTCGATCCGCAATATCACGATTCCAATACCGGCGACATGACTTGATCATTCCATGCGGAAATCCATGCAATGAAATATCAAAAACGTGTCCGCCTGGGCGCAGAAACCAAGTCGCCAGCCCACCCAATTTGTAATGCTGTTCGAGCAACAAAACGCGATGTCCCGCACGACCAAGAATGTTGGCGGAGGTCATGCCCCCCAAACCACTACCGATCACCACAACATCGTATTGGTCTTCAACACCTTTTAAGAAATCACGGGGCATGAGCAATCAGGGGTTTCAGCGAGAGTGAGACAATGAAAACGACAGAACGGGAATTCCGCTGGGGACGCAAATCTTACCCCGAATCATAGGGGACCCACATCCGGCTGCAATTCGGCGTAGATACCGACTTGATCGGTTCGGGGAGCCCTATCACCGTACAACAGAAGGCCTCCCTCGCCGACCAGCCATCTTTCATCGAGTAAACGAATTGAATCTGTTTGCTGGGCAGCCTGCGTCTCTCGCCCCACGCCCGTGCTAAGCACATCGTGCGAACCTCGAAAAATAGTGACGTGCGGAGGAGGCAGAACTGTCGCCATACGTTGATTTCCCTCAACGCTGGAGACAAGCGAGGCAATCTTCCATCTTTTGTCACGTGGGTCCTCAAGAATCCGAATGGTCACGATCGACTCACCTGCGGGCAGCGGAACAGCCCCGTACCACTGCGGTCCCGCAGCCTCACTGGGCCACACCGAGCTGTAAGCCACGCGGAACTTTTTGGGTCCCGTAGGCACCCGAACACGAATGCGATAGGTCAACGGCTGATCAGATGGCGCCCTGGCTGCGGCGATTTGCCCCGGCCCTGTCTCCTGCAAGTACCCGGTTTCTGCCCGCAGTTTCGTGACTTCAATCTCCAAATGCCGCAGACGCTGAATGGAGAAGGCGAGTCCAATCAACAGAATGACAACGGTGACCAGCCCCAGGTATTCCCGCAAACTGATACTCCATCGTGCTTTGCCCGAATTGGTGAGTTTGGATTCCGCCATCACCTCGGCATCGGGAACTCGCCGGCTCACCATGGTTGAAGCAGACTCGGCGGCAACTGTCTCGTCACACGACACTGCTGTTTGCTCCTTCGGAACGCTTGATCCACGTGACTCATCCGAACGGTTCAGACTATTATCTGCAGTAGACGGCAGGCTACTGGCCCCAGCACTGGTCTTCGGGGACGACACGGGTTCTGATAACCGTGACTTAGCTGAGGACACTGGTTCCGCGGGAGGCACTGGTCTTGGTTCGGGGTTCGACATGCTCGAATTGTAGCCAAATCGGCAATTCGAATTCGGTTAAGACAACCGCAGGGCAATCTGGGATGCGTACTTCCAATCACAACATCAAGATCCTCTGGGATGGAAATGCGGCCCTTGTCGTACACAAACCCGCTGGGATCGCGACACAGGCTGCCAACGGCATCGAGAGTCTCGAAACCGTCCTCCGCACCCAACTGGCTGAACGCACGGATTACCTGGCGTTCCCTCATCGTCTGGACCGTCCTGTAAGCGGCGTGATTTTGGTCGCAACACGCAAACGAGCAGCTCGACTGCTCAGTGACCAGTTCGCGAGCCGAAAAGTCATCAAAACCTACCTTGCCTGGGTAACAGGCAAAGTCGAATCCCAGCACCTTGGTCTTTGGGTCGATCATCTCCGGAAAGTTACCCAGCGGTCGCACACAGAGATCGTGCAACCGGGATCAGAGGGCGCGAGAGTCGCCGAGACAAGGGCGAGTTTGAGATTGTATGA
>CAXGRW010000661.1:0-3293 GCA_964012125.1 uncultured Rhodopirellula sp. | reverse complement strand
CACCTCACTGCACTGCACTGCACTGCACTGCACTGCACTGCACAACCCAGCGAACCGCGTGAGACAAGATATGTGAACACGAAATGATCACCCTCATGTGATCACGTTCGTGAAGATTTCACTGCCAGACGTTCAACAGTGGCGGTGCCAAACGTTTCCCGCGAGCGAGCCCAACTGTTCGTGATCAAATTTGCCAAGTCTCCAGTCATCGCGAAACAACGCTCTTATGGCTACCCGTCAGTTGCATCCCGCTGAACTTTTGTTGCTGCTGGTTGCAATTGCGTGCTTGCCCGGCTGTGCGAGATCAGTAGCCACCATCGGCTCTGCTCGCCAAGCGTTCGCCGTTGGTGACCTGACGACAGCCGCCGTCACTCTGAAGGAAGTGGCGAGCGAACATTCAGAAGTACAAGAGACAGCCGAACTGGACATGGCGGTCATTGAACTTGCGACAGGGTCCCCGTCTGCAGCAGAACACCGCCTTAGAGCCATGCGAGACCGATTCGATACGGCCGCAAAGATCAATCCCTTCAGTGAAACAGCGGCAGTACTTACGGACGACAACGCAAAGCGTTTTCGCCCAGCGGGTTACGAAGAAGTCATGATCCGAACAATGCTTGCCATCTGCTCACTGGCGGGTGACCAGGTCGATGCCGAGAGCTATACGCTGCAGGCGATCAATCGGCAGTCAAATTTGGCTGCAAAGGCTAATAAGCAGGGACTCGATGGTGGCAAAATTTATCAACCGATCGCAATCGCCCCCTACCTGCGTGGAGTCCTCCGAGAAGCAACACACCACGACTACGATGACGCTTCCAGGTATTACCAGCTGGCCAGCACAGTTCAGCCTGATTTTACGGCTGCGGCTACCGACATCGCCCGTTCAAAAAGCGGAACCCACAGCGCGAAAGGAAATGGGGTTTTGTACGTCATTTCATGCGTGGGCCGAGGACCGGTTCTCCAAGAAACGGTAGCCCCCACCACCACTGCAACGTTGGCGATCGCATCTTCCGTGTTGAATTCGGCCACAAACCAAACTAGCGATGATGAGGCGAAAGAAAACGGGACAGACCAGAGCGATCCAGAAGAGGTTCCAGCTTTACCAAACATCGCGTCAGTTAAGGTCCCTGAGGTCGTGATTCCCGAAAGCCCGGTGGCAAGCGTGGGCATTTTTGTTAATGGCGAGCCGATTGGAAGAACAGAAACACTCACCAATGTCGCGGAACTTGCGATTCGCCAGAATCAGGCAGAGATGCCATGGACGATCGCACGAGCCATTGTTCGACGCGTGACCAAAGAAGCTGCTGTCGCATCGATCGGTGATGCCATGGGACTAGAAGGAACCGCAGGATCACTGTTTCACTTTGCGACTGCCTCAGCATGGAGTGGCATGGAAAAGGCGGACACCCGATGCTGGGGACTCCTTCCCCGAGAGATTCAAGTACTGCGCACAGAACTGCCAGCAGGATCTCACCAAGTCCAAGTTGTGCCGTTGGGGTGCCAAAATGGGCTGTTATCTAACGGGATTCAACAGCCAATCACGATTATCAATGGCCGAAACCAATACATGATCGTGATGGCCCCCTCAGCAGAAATGCATGTTGTTTACCAACCGCAAACCGTTCAGGATGAACGTTCGGACTCAGCCGAGCCACTCACCTTCTCGCTATCGGACTAAGCCACACTTCTGGTTTTTGGACTAAGCCACAACGGCACAGTACGGCGCAGCAGCGGGACCTGATCCAGATAATGATTCATCACAGCAATGTGAACACTGTGTATGGATTCATCGCGTCGGAAAGCACAGAGCATGGCTTAATGCAGACGCCACATGACATCAGACGCTGATGACCAGTTTGGGGCCGATCAGCTTGGGGCACGATCGGGCTTTGCAAGTCCGCCACCGAGCGTGCCATCATCAAGTTCCTGCACGGTGCGACCTAGCACGATATCAAAATTCGCCTCCAGTTCACCGATTTTCGATCCCTTGATGGGATTGAATCCGACCAACAATGAATCGCGAGCGGCCTGATTCGAAATCCTTTTGAACAGGAAATCTTTTTGGTTCATTGGATGCCCTTTGACCAACATTTGTGTGGTCAAAACCCGCTGACCATTCTTACTGACCCCAAAATGTATATGTGGTGTTCTGCCCGGGTACGGTACCGGCTTGATCGTGCGGAAAAAGTAGCGTCCCTGGCTATCGGTCAAATAGCGCCCGTACCCCTGAAAATTACTATCCGTCTTCGTTTTGTTGCTGGATCGGCTGTGCAGGTAGGCCCCCCCGGAATCACACTGCCAAATCTCCACAAATGCATTTCGGATCGGCTGCCCATTCTTCCCCATTACGCGGCCCGAGAGATAGGTAATCTCACCGACACCCGGATTCAGAGACTCGTTGATCAACAGCAGGTCATTATCCGTATCGAGCGGAAGCTTATCGGGATAGAAAGGCCCTTCGACCATGCTGGCTGTTCGCACCAAGCCACCCGCAACTTCTTCGGCAAAACACCCGGGAATCGCAAACCCGGTTGCGATCAATGCCGACTTCTGCAACATGGATCGCCGATCCAGTGAACTCAAATAATGCTGCGATGTGGACCTTACCGCAGAGATGGATTTCTTCTGACTCGTCATGCGTTTCTTCCTCGTTCAAGTAATCGACACCGTCTGGAGAAACCGCAAATCCGATGCATTCACAAGTGCTCAAATTCGCGAATTCAGCCATTCCCGTTCGCCGACGGCCTTTTCACACATCAGCAGTCGGGAGCTGGGATGCTGACAGTTTAGTCGTTTCGTCTCAACCCGTATGTAAAGCAATTGTAAAATCAATCTTTGGCCCAATCGGCCTGCTGCTGTCGAGCGATCCTATGCCACGCTGCACAACGGTATGAGTGGTAAGCACACCCAATCAGAAAAAAGGTTTCGTTGCCTGATTAGAAACACGCAATCGTCCCTGAGACTATCCCGCCACAAGATCACCGCATCCCACTTCCCAATCGATACGCTTCCGCTTTACTCTGCCCTAAATCTTCACAGTGATGACACAGCACTGGTTTCGCCTGCACCTACTCCAATGTCCGGAGCCCGGCGACACACTTAAAATCGCCTCTCATACGCTGATAAAAACGCCCAAAAAACCACTCCCCCCCAACGTGAGTTCCCCTGCCATGCAGAAACATAGTCCAACCTGGATGCAAATCCCCACGCGTCGGATACACAACCACGCTGAGCGATAGAATGAGGGCCAAGGTGATGCTGCCGTGGTGACCTTCGTCAAACCATGGAGCCTCGTT
>CAXGRW010000660.1:0-3293 GCA_964012125.1 uncultured Rhodopirellula sp. | reverse complement strand
ACGGGATCTGGAAAAACAACACTGCTCAACACATTGTCTTCTTTCATCGGACAAGAAGACCGAATCGTGACGATTGAGGACGCAGCAGAACTTCAATTGCAACAGGACCACATCGTCCGGTTGGAGACGCGTCCAGCGAACATTGAGGGCAACGGTGCGATCACAGCAACCGATCTGGTCAAAAACGCTCTTCGCATGCGTCCCGAAAGAATCATCATTGGTGAATGCCGAGGTGGCGAAACATTGGACATGCTTCAGGCCATGAACACAGGCCACGATGGATCCATGACCACGATCCACGCCAACACGCCTCGTGATGCCGTTGCCCGACTCGAAACCCTGGTCATGATGTCCGGATTTGAATTACCAGTCAAAGCCATTCGCCAGCAGGTATCTGGAGCCGTAGACATTCTGATTCAAGCCAATCGCCTGCAAGGCGGCCCACGCCGCATCACGGCGATCACAGAGATCGTTGGCATGGAGCAGGACACAATCGTGATGCAAGACATCTACAAGTACACGCAAAAGGGCATCGATGACGAAGGAAAAGCATTCGGCCATTTCGAATGCACAGGAGTTCGTCCCAGTTTCATGAATCGCCTGGAAGCTGCGGGCGTACGCCTGCCTGCCAGTGCATTCCGAGAAAGAGTCATGATGCAAGCCTGAGTCAGGCTGCCATTGAGAGTCGGGACACCACACCTCATTCTCAATTCCAAAACCTCATTTGATCTACAGTTCAGCTATGAGTGGATACATTATCGTCGTGCTGGTCGGTATCGTCGTCACGTGCCTCGTCGCCTTCGCACTCAATGTGATGGTGCCAGGAGGCGATACTACGTCCACCGAAGATCGACTGTCAGCGATGGCAAATCATCGCAGCAAGACCGAAGAGAAGGAGAAATCTTCTTTGCTTACCGGCATGGACGATCAGTACTCACCAGTCGCCCGCATTCTGGAAAACCTTCCAGCGTTCACGGATTACCTTGAGCAGGCTGACATCCCGATGCAGCCTGCCAAATTCACCCTGCTTTGCGGTGCAGCATTCGTGGGTGGGATTATGAGCTGCGTTCTGACCCCGGTTCCAATTCTGCTGGCCCCCATCGCAGGTATTCTGTTTGCAGCGTTGCCGATCAGTTGGCTGGTCATGAAACGAAAGAAACGACTGGCCAAATTTGGTCGACAATTGCCGGAAGCTCTTGACCTGCTAAGTCGTTCACTGCGTGCCGGACACTCACTCAACGCCGGCTTTGGACTCGTCGCCTCGGAACTTGAGGCTCCGCTTGCCACCGAGTTCTCACGCGCATTCGAAGAACAGAACTTTGGTATCCCTCTGGATGAAGCTATCGAGGACATGGCAGACCGCATTCCCAACATGGACCTCCGGTTCTTTGCGACCGCTATCGTTTTGCAACGTCAAACAGGTGGTGACCTCGCTGAGATCCTCGACAAGATCAGTCACTTGATTCGTGAACGACTGATGATCCTTGGGCAAGTCCAGGCATTGACCGGTGAAGGACGAATGAGTGGAGCAGTGCTACTGGCACTACCTCCTGTCCTGTTCCTAGTGATGTTGAAACTGAATTATGACTATGCACTGACGCTCTTCACCGATCAAATCGGTCGCTACATGCTCACGGCGGCTCTGATAACTCAGGTCATTGGAGCGGTGGTGATTAAGAAAATCATCACGATCAAAGTTTAAATCCACAACGATATCACCAACACATTCAACACACCCACACCGTTGCGACCACGCAGGTTGACTCAGGAATATTTGACATGTCTCCCATGATCTTTGCCATGCTTGATCCGGTTGCCATCACTTCAATTGCTATTTTCATCTCTGTCACTGCGATCGCGTGGGTAGTGATTGGTCGCATCAGTGGTGAAGACAAACCCCGAGCAGAAGTGCGTCTGGATATGATGCGCCATCGGCGTGGCGGTCCACAGCTTGATGAAGAATCCGAAGACAAAGCTTCTCGCAAAAATGAGGCACTTACTGTCGCACTGGAACGAGCGACACAACCATTGGCAGAGACTGTCAGCGGCGATGAAAAAGCGATGGGCCAACTGCGAGAAAAGCTGATCAACGCCGGTTTTCGACGAGAATCAACGCCTGTTGTGTTCAAGGGCATTCAATTGGTCCTCACCGGTTTGGGTCTATTCATCGGTGGAGTCTTTGGCATGCTTGCTGACGGACTCAGTCAAGGCCTGGTCCTGAAGGCCGCCACCGGAATCGTCATCGGCTTCATCATCCCAAAGTTGGTTTTGGATCACTTGGTAAAATGCCGCAAAGAAAAGATTTTCCTTGGAATGCCTGATGCACTCGACCTCATGGTGGTGTGCGTTGAAGCTGGCCTGGGAATGGATCAGGCTCTCCGAAAAGTTGCTGACGAAATGTTGAAAAGCCACGTCGAAATCGGAGAAGAGTTCGGCATCGCCAATCAACAACTGCAATTTGGAAAGTCGCGTGCTGAGGTATTGAAAGCCTTGGGTTTTCGAGGTGGAGTAGATGACCTGAAACAATTGACTGCGATTCTGATTCAAGCAGACAAATTCGGTTCCAGCATCGCTGCGGCCTTACGCGTGCAAAGTGATTCAATGCGAGTCAAACGCCGACAAATTGCAGAAGAGAAAGCAGCCAAGACCGCTGTGAAAATGATTTTCCCACTGGTGCTATTCATTTTCCCAGGCATTTTCGTGGTACTCGTTGGCCCAGCCGGCATTAGCATGTACCGAAACCTGCTTACCAAGTAGAGCTGGCTGCGGCAATTTCATAAACCACTGCTACGATCCAGTCACCGCGTTAAACACTCCGGCAGGTCATTGGGGGGTTCACAAAGCAACGCCCACGAGCGTGCAATTCGCTGACATTGTGAAAGCTGTGAACAGGAAATGGCTACCGCGACTTTCAGTATGCCAATGCTTGGCACGGGATTCTCTATAATGAACCATTGATCAAATTTCATCCGATGTCTTTGCAGTGGTTATCGCAATGCCTTTACGTCTTTACGCCGTGATCCTACTTATTAGCGGCCTCGGACTTGGGCCTGACCAAACGCACAATCACCTACGCGCAGAAAACACCGCCAAAACGATCCTGAATGTCACCCTGCAACATCAGGTCCCCAAGCCCCCACTGGCCAAGGACAAGCCCGCTGACAATTATGAAATCACAACGGCAACCGAGGCGTGGGAAGCATCTCAAACAGCTGTCATCATTTGCGACATGTGGGACTCACACCATTGCTACCGTGCGGTAAGACGAGAGGAACAGATGGTTCCGCGGATGG
>CAXGRW010000659.1:0-3299 GCA_964012125.1 uncultured Rhodopirellula sp. | reverse complement strand
CGTAAAGCACGCGAAAAGGACTCGGTGTGTGTATGGACTTCACGTTGGTTGATCAGGCACTTCTTGTTCTCATGGACAAATTCAATGGGGTCCTCGATGGTGATAACATGATCCGTCCTACGTTGATTGATGTAATCAATCATAGCCGTCAACGTGGTACTCTTACCCGAGCCTGTGGGTCCCGTCACCAAGACCAAGCCCTTGGGAAGCGTACAAAGTTTGAGCACCGCTTCTGGTAAATTCAGGTCTTCTGCTGTCATGAAATCATTAGGAATGATTCGAAAAACGGCTCCGGGCCCTCTCCTATCTTGAAATGCATTGCAGCGAAATCGTGCGATGCCTTTGAGGTCATACGCCCAGTCAGCGTCACCCGTTTCAGCGAAATTTCGACGCGCGGTTTCCGTCATGATTGGATCAAGCAACGCCTGCACTTTGTCCGACGCAAGCGGTGTTGCTTTCAAGGGCGCCATCGTACCATGCACGCGAAGAATTGGTGGCGAACCCGTGCTAATGTGCAGGTCAGAGCCCTCGTTCTTCTGAATTGCGGACAGATACTTGTCGATATCAGGCATCTTGAACTCCAAAGCAATGGCCGACGGTAGGTGGGAAAGGACACCTCAACATCGCAAGGAATCCAAAAGGCCCGCATCTCAGAATTCTCCATCCTGGCACTCGCTTGCCACCGCATCCGTGCCTACACACAGGCCTCTGCTTGCTTAGCGGTATAGCGACCGTAAGTCTCAATAGCAAACATTTCTGCGAGATTTAACGCTTCCTCTGTGTTTTTGTTGGAAAAGCCCCACTTCGAGAACAATAAGCGATATGCCAGTATCTCCTTTTTGCGAAGCCCAGTACCTATGGCAGATTAACAATTCCTGCACGGGCGGACGCATGGACTCTTCTGGTACTTATCTGAGCAGCACCGGGTAGGGATTAGCGAAAATACACATCCGCCGCGCAGCGATTCTGCACATTTGCGAACTCTGCAGTTGCGTGAGTTACACCGCTCGCCAACACAAGCACTAGCGCTAGGCAACAGCTGAAAATACTGGCACCACAGCTCTCCGCTGAATACATCACAGTGCACGTCTGACGAGTGTTGGGGATTATCTTTAATCCACCGGCGAAACTCGCTTGGATGGGACAAAGCGAGGGCAACTGCCCTCACACCTGAGTTAACCTCAGCGAGGGCCGCTCCGCTTCAGATCATCTAAAGTGTTATCTTGCGCGGTCTGTGATGCCTCAGCCACACGATCAAGCAGGTCGCACAGAAACGTTCCAAGAGGCTGCAATGTCGGCGGAACAACAGGCGACTCACGTCGGGGATTATTCTGGCTCGCATTGGCACCAGCATTCGAATCCGTCGTGTGCGTTGCATCGCTGCCAACGTTTGCAGGATCAGGCTCGGACGGAGCCTCCTTGGTCGTGGACGCTACCACTTCATTAACGACGCTTTTTGCTGCATTTGCCGCGACAGTTTGTGCCGTTTCCCAAAGTTCGGAAACCTGAATTCTCTTTCCACCCTCGGTCAACTCGATGTCCAAGTCTAAATTTAGCCTGACTTTCACCGTACCACCTCATTTTTGCGAACATGTGCCGTCTAACGCATGAAACGAGGCATTGCTGTGTCGCGCAGTGCACCGTTGGTCTTTCAGGCTCAAGGCCTGCATGTTCGGAGCGCGAAATCACCAGCTTTTCTCAGACACCAGTTCCAGAAGCCCCTCAGTAAAATCTCAAGTGAACTTGGAAAAGTGAAGAGCGATGAGATGGCAAGACGCCAACTCCAGTAATCAGGTCTGTAGCGAAACGCCTGCCACCTAGTTTCGCGTTTCGCGACCACTGTGATTCGCCCTGTGTCGTCAAAGATGCAAAAGAGCAGGATGACTTGCCCAGCAGTGGTATGTACCAGAGCTCTCCCCGTGATCACCCAAATCTGCCGCCCAAAGCGTATCCATCCTTTCACCCCACTCCCGCATCTCTCTGCCAAAACAACAGGACAACTGTACTCCTTACAGTTATAAACTGCTGCCGTCACAGTGTTGTACAGCATTTCATGGCTGTAGACAACCGATTATTTGAGAAATAAACAACAATCGCACTGTATTTTTTTTAGCCACGAACGCGTTCTATCACGAATTTCATGGCTGCCGCACCCGCACAAACGCTGAACCAATTACTCACGTCGCCACGAACTTGCCGCGATCCGGTAGTTACGGTCAGCGTGCACACTCCGCAACACATGACCTTTCAGGCTCATGCCTTCGAATTGGGGAGTCGGGAAATCAAATCAAAGCTTGGAGAAAAACTTGGTACACCATCGTCAACACGTCACGCGTCGTGTTGGATAAACCCGAGGCACCTACAGGTCTAACCCGACAACGACCATCACCATGCTCTGTTCACTTCAACACCTGGCCATGCTTGATGGCATGCTTTTCGACTTCTGGCTTTGTCCCTGCGTTACTTGCCGGACTCGGTTTCAACCGCGTTGCCGCCTTCTATCGATCACTCGACGGTACAACGACATCTCCAAACTGAACGGAAGATCATTCCGCTCCCTTCAGCAACAAAGAAACACGGGTTCCCAAGTGATTTAAATGTGATCGAGCGTCTTGGGGGTGTTCTGTTTGCATCGAGCTAATCCAAGAAGGAAAGTGAGGCCTGTCGTTCCTACCACAGCGTCGTCTGTTGGGTGATGCAACGACTTTGATCCTAGACGTAAGGGACTGCTCGACAACTTGAGGGCAGCAAGTAGTTCAGGCTTGCAGGGACTTGCTATTACTTCCGCACTCGCCTGGTTGGTGGCATTCGCTCGGTCGGGATGCCAGCTAGCAACACCGGCGTGCGGCTAGTCTCCGCGTGATGTGTCGCTACGCGTTCTCTACATTCACAGTGATGAGACGAGACGATTAGTGGAACACGCTAAACTCGAGAGCAGCAGCAATTGCCCGACAATTAGGGCGAGAGGTTTGCCAGATTTGAGCGATAGCAACGCCACTCGCAGCACCGCGGTGCCTAGTTCGTGATCCTCCAACACGGCGACGAAGACGAAAATAAAATCCCGCATTGTGCTGAATTGCCGGTTGATACAACGCTCTACCATTCTGTACGGCGAAACGATGTGATGGGGTGCAAAAACCGTGTCATGTGCGTTACACTGCGGTTTGATAGAAGCACGTTTTTTTCGAGCAGAATACTCTGGAGAAGGTGCCTTCTTTTGAAGGGCGATTAGCTCAGTTGGTTAGAGCGCTGTGTTCACACCGCAGAGGTCACAGATTCGAATTCTGTATCGCCCACTT
>CAXGRW010000658.1:0-3300 GCA_964012125.1 uncultured Rhodopirellula sp. | reverse complement strand
TCGGGTACTCGAGAATCGGAGTGTTTCCCACCGTGTAGCTCAAAATGACTTTATCTTCGTAACGGTGAAGTCCCCGGAATTTTCCCCAGGCCGCTGGCAGTGGTCCGTATTTTCGCTTGTCTCTTCCCTCCACCCTTTGATTGTCTTCAAATGAGCGAGTCGCTGGGTTGGCCCAACCAGGACCGGTTGAATTGATCGCGTGTAGATCACCATTGGCTCGCAAGTGCACGCCGTGGCGTCCATTGAATTGAATGCCATTCCAGTCAAGGAATTTGCCACTCCATGCCGCTGCCATCCGCAGTGTGTCATGCTCAAAGGCCATCCATCTGGAGCCGCGGACGACTCCGCCAGGGCCTTCATCCACGCGTATGGCGATAGCTTTTTGTGCAATGTTTTTGCCGCCATTTCCAAACTCGATGGTGGTCGCCAGCATCGGGCCATAATCCATGGTGATCCATGGTTTTATCTCCGTGGGTTCGGGACCTCGTGAATCACCGCTAGGTAGGCTTGCCAGGTATCTGTCAGTGATTGCAGCGTACTGGGCCGGGTTTTGGCTCCGCAAAAAATGCTCTCTGATGTAATGTATGACATCGTATTTTTGCTGTGGGACCATCCATGTTTGTGGCACCATCAAGCCGCCACCGTGAGTCAATGTTTGGTACATGGAATGGGGGTCATTGCCAAACTTGAATTGACCACTCGCAAATCGCAGTGATGTGGGTAGAGATCCAGGCTTTTCAATTGTCCCATGACAATTGACGCACAGTCCTTGGTAAATGGCCTGCCCACGTTTCAGGGAAGCGTTGTTCCAGTCTGAGATCATTCCCTCGTGATCGATCTCGGATTCGTATTCCGGGATTTTGAGTTTTAAGTCTTCTTCGGATGGTTGCAGTTTTGCTGCCAGTTTTTGGCCACCATCACGAATGGCTATCAGGTAGGAAACCAAGTCAAGAAACTCTTGCCGTTGACGTAGCGAGTTGACTTGCCCTGATGGCATCACTGATACTTCGCCCTTCTTTTCTGCTTCGATATCATCGATAAGAATATTTACGGTCGCCGCCTCACCCGGTCCCGTTTGCAGAGCAAGGTTCTCGTTGGTTCGCTTCAATTCGATCCCGACAAATGTCCGCCCATCGGCGGTCAGGACTTGGATGTTTTGGTACTCAGGTTCGATGTGAGCAGACGGTTTTAGCACCGAGCGAACAAGATGTTCATCATCTACTTTGCGTTTCCAAACGCTGAGGTTTGGGCCAAATCCGGTCTTGTCGATGGTCGAGTGGCACTTGGCACAGCCGGTCCCCGGCGAGTGAAAGATGATCGCGCCTCGTGTTGGGTTTCCTTTTTCTCTTGCGTCGGCCGCAATGTCAGCAAGTGGTTCGGCCAGCAACGCCTTTTCCATGACTTGACCTTGTGCATCTGCTGACTGGCACAATGCCAAACACAGGCCACAGGCCAACAAAACAGGAATGAGCAACTCACATGGGAGCGTCAGCGATTTGATAAGGTAGGTTTTGATCATTTCGTGTTCATGTAGGGGGTGAATCAACTGCTTGGATTATAAGCGGCATTTCACGATTGATTGGCGGGGTTGGTGCGGGCAGGCAGGCAATTAAGAAGAAATCTGATTAAACTGGATCAAAATCTATTTCAACTACACTTTGCCACGAAGTTTCCATGTCGCTTTTGCCACGCCGACTGATCGCGATTTTTATCGTTACCACCATGACCTGTGCGGTGATGTCGCAACCGCCGGGCAATCGGCGTAATGCGAAGCCACCAACGCCGCCAAAGAAACCGGCGTTACCGAACGATCCACAACTTCTTGATCTCCATAAAGAATTTGTCCTCAAAGCTGAAAAACTGGCAGTCGAGTACGAACGCAAAAAACAGTTTGATAAGGCTCGTGAAGTTTATGAATCGATGGTGCGTTTGGTTCCAAACTTTGCTTCGGCAGAAGCCGGTTTGCAACGGATTTTGGGTAATCAGAGGATTCAGGACCGTAAATTGGTCACGGTTGAAGCAAACCAGATGTGGCAGGACTCAGGAGTGAATCTGCAAGCCGATATGCCCGTCCATACGGAAGTCAAGGGAAGTTGGAAGGTCGTGTACGAAACAGGACCAAAAGGCATTGAGATTCCGAAAGAATTCCAGCAACGTGATGGTCGTATCAAGCTTGGGTCCCTGATTGGGGTGGTAGTGACCTCACCAACTGAACTCAAAGACGCAAGACCCTTCCCGGTAGAGCATGGTAAGAATTTTACCGCCAATAAAACCGGGCGTCTGTTTCTGCGAATGTTTGACGTCGACCACACCGATAATGAAGGCAAGATGCTGGTTCTGATTCAGAGCACCTTTGCCAACTGAATAGATTCTCATCATCCATGATGCAATAAATCCAATTTTGATGTGAGTGGCAAAAATGGACAGCACAGAATCAGGGGCCATGAGCCAACCCACTGGGCGACTGAGTAGCGTGGTTGGCAGTTATTGTTGGCTAATGCTTGGTTGCCTGACTCTCTGCACTGTCCTCACGTTCTTTTTCAGTCAGTTTTGGATTGCTGATTTATTTGCAAATCTGAGGGTGCAGTTGGTACTTGTCGGTTTGACAGTGCTGCTTGTTGGCTTGTTTTTACATCAGTGGCGTCTCGTCCTGCTTGCTTGTGTCGTGCTTGCACTGCATCTGCCGTGGTTTGCCACGGCCTTTCCTTCAGTAGCCAAACGCGAAAGTGTTGGACATCTTGTAACTGTGACGTCCGTTAACGTATTGAGCGAGAACGTTCAGCATGATCGTGTGATTGCTGATTTGATTGAAGCTAATCCTGATGTCATTGCTGTATTGGAGCTCACATCAGCTTTGGATCAGAAGCTAAGGCAGGACCTTCCAGAGTATCGGCACGCGATTACTCGTTCTGAAAATGAAGGGAACTTTGGTGTCGGTGTTTACTCGAAGTATCCTTTGGCAAATACAGAATTCTTTGAGTCCGTTGATGCGATCGAATCCATCGCGGTGACCGTTGTGGTTGATCAGGTGGGCGGCACTATCCAGAAATTTCGCCTCTTCGTGACTCATCCTCTGCCACCTATCAATGCTGCTCTTTTTGAAAAACGGAATCGACAGCTCGAAGATGTGGCTGATCGAATTCATGAGTTTCGTCAACAAGCTTCTGGAATTCCAATTGTGCTGCTAGGGGATCTGAATTTAACGCCTTGGTCACCCTGGTTTCTGGAATTGCAATCGCGAAGTGGTTTGGTACGTGGTATCAGCAATTTCACTCTTGAGCCTACTTGGTATCGGTTTCC
>CAXGRW010000657.1:0-3303 GCA_964012125.1 uncultured Rhodopirellula sp. | reverse complement strand
CAACGCGTCGTGGGGACGCCGGGCGAAAAGGACCGAGCCTAAATGCGAACATCAAAAATTGAATCCGCGGCCAACTATCATTCTACCAACAAATGCCTGATTTGGGATGCCGCCGCGGTAAATCTTAGTTCGTCCCAGCGAAACTCGCTGGCATTTAACTTTCCGTCGCTGTTGATACCGACAGGCCGTCGTAAGCGACGCGCTGGTGATACCGACTGGCTAGTGCAGCAGACGCTGCGAAGCTATTCGTTACTGGGGAGATGGTGGCCGTGTTGCAGTACGGGGACGATTGCACTCTGGCGTATTCGGGCATTGAGCCATCGCGACGGCAGTGGGTCCGCTTACAGGGTAAACCTGCCGCTAAATGTTTCTCGTAGTAAGGCGTCTTCGATAGGTGAAAGATTGAAGAAGGACGAATGGTTGTCCTGTGAACCAGAAGTCGACCGAAGGTCCCTACTTTGCGAGGATGGCGTTTGTGAATCCTTGGGAATGTTGGGTTGAGTCAGGTTTGCGTGAGGTCGCTGGTCGGAACGCTTGTGTCCATGGCAGTGATCCGCAACCTTGTGAAAGCGAACGAGTGATTCGTCTTGTTTTTCTGATAAGTCTGTTCGTGAAACGGGGTGATTGGACTGGTTCATTGGAATCCTCACATCGGTTGTTGGTTCACTTTCATGTCGTTGCTTTCCCAACTGATGCGTGTCTGCCTTCCTACGAGCCTTTGCATGGGGTTTGTAGCTTCTGCCTGGGAACCGTGGTTTGAATCTCGTGAAGGCGGATAATGCAAACAGTGAAAATATCAAAAGCGGTAAGTAGCATGAATCATGCCAATGTCTCGTCACTTTTCTGAATGCGGCTTAGAGGCCGTCTTTTTGACTGGCGTGGTACACTTTGCAGATGTTCGTTGAGTAGAAACTACAAAATGCTTTGTAAAGAATGGGATGCCATCCGGAGTCTGCCAGCTCTTTTATCTTAAGCTACATGGTGCGCAGGGCGAGTTGTTGCGCAGCCATGGCTTGTTCGTAAGCGCTGTAATGTCCCGATTTACGCGAACTCCGTTACGAACTCTGGATGCCAGCGACGGCCCGCGAGCGGGTCAGTCGATTGATGCGATCGGATAAGAACCCAAGATCGTCAGTCGCTGGGCCAAATGGTGCAGTTCCTTCAGGGCAGCCTGCACATCTTCAGTATCTCGATGGCCGGTTAATTCGATAAAGAACATGTATTCGTTCTTGGTCTCAGGAGCTGGAAATGACTCGATCCATGTCAGATTCAGATTCTGTTGCTTGAAAATGGTCATGGCATTGGCGAGGGCTCCCGGTTCATGGCTCACTTGAAACAGGATGGCGGTTTTGTCATTGCCCGTAGGTGCAGGACGCTCTCGACCAAGGACTGCGAAACGCGTCACGTTGTTGGGATTGTCCTCGATGCTGCTTGCAATGACATCCAGCTCGTACTCACGCCCAGCTTCCAGGCTTGCGACTGCGGCAACGCCGCGTTGCTGTGATGCGAGTTTGGCCGCGGCCGCAGTGCTACTGATTTCAACAAGCTGTGCATTGGGTAACTGCTTCGCTAACCAGCCTCGGCACTGCGATAAAGCTTGTGGCTTGCTGTGGACTTCGGTGATTTGATCACGGGGTGTTGTTGACAGCAGGTTGTGATGAATCGGCAGAAGCACCTCACCGCAGATTTGCATGTCCCCTCTGACAAACATGCCCAGGGTGTCTACCACGCGTCCGTCGGTGCTGTTCTCAATCGGAACAATCCCACAGAGAGCGTCCTCACGGGCTACGGCCTCGAACACTGCGGGGATGGATGCAACGGGGGTGAGCGTCGTTGAATCTCCAAAATATTTGATCGCTGCTAAGTGGCTATAGCTGTGCTGCGGGCCGAGATAGATTGCTTGTAATCGGTGAACCGATTGCAGGCAGATGCTCGAAACGTGTCGCAGCAGAGCCGCGTTGCTTGCGGTCGGGACTGCTTCGTCATGGGACGCATCTTCTGCACCGCCGGAAGTGTTCAGTAAACGGTCAATGCGGGCAGCAGCTTCGGAAATACGACCGACGGGGGCCCCTTCTTGCTCAGCGCACATTTGCTGCACGGCCTCACGTCGCTGTGCAACGAGGTCCAGGATCTGTTGATCGATAGAGTCGATGAACTCGGGAGCGTTCACAGCCTTGTCTGAACTCGAGCGAGGTGTGGAGTCATTGCTGGGTTGAGAAGTCATTAGCGTGTGCGATCGCACTCTCGGAGAGGAAGTCGTGTCAGGGTCGGGCTTGAGGGCAGGTGAAAAAGCAGTGATTCCGACAATTGGAGCGAATCGCGGCCCGCTCCAAAACAGGCCCGCTACATTGTCACATCGTTTGTCCGCAGGAACAGGCGGCGTCGGCTGTCATTTTGACAACAAGGCAGAGGGGCTGGTTCGTGGCTCTTTTGGGTGACTGCCAAAAATGTTTCTCTGTAGCGAAAGATGGCACTTTTGTCGCGTTTAAACGCGTTTTTTTGGCTGTGGCAGTGAAAAACACACCCGAAATCTGATTCGACGTGACGACTGGCACAGGCTTTGCCTATCTATCAACCTCGTCCTTGGATGTGACGAAATGGACATCCAATGCAAAGTGAAAAAAGCTGACGCGAGTCAGAAATAGGGTTTTGTGCGTGATTCGGGCAAAACCTTTCATAGCTAAAGAGACTGAATTAGAAAATTGAGACGAACGCAGCGTCACGGCGTTGCAGGTTTGAAAAGGAGAACGAAATGGCACAAGGCGAAAAAATCATCGGGATCGACCTCGGCACAACCAACAGTGTGGTGGCTGTGATGGAGGGAAGCGAACCCAAAGTCATCCCTAACCCGGAAGGCAACCGTTTGACACCCAGCGTGGTTGCATTCACTGACAAAGAAGACACCATTGTCGGTGAGCCAGCTCGTCGTCAGGCAGTGACGAACCCGAAACGTACGGTCTATTCGGCCAAACGTTTCATGGGGCGTCGGCATCACGAAGTTGAGTCCGAGGAGAAAATGGTTCCGTACGGTGTCTCGGGCGCCGCTGATGAGTATGTGAAGATCGAGGTTGGCGATAAACAACACACGCCGCAGGAAATCTCGGCCAAGGTGCTTCGTAAGCTCAAGGAGTCTGCAGAGTCCTACCTGGGTCACAAGGTGAACAAAGCCGTGATCACGGTTCCTGCATACTTCAATGACGCTCAGCGGCAAGCGACCAAAGATGCTGGCCAGATCGCCGGAATCGAGGTTGCTCGTATCATCAATGAGCCGACTGCGGCTGCACTCGCTTACGGGCTGGATAA